>CAIVXR010000122.1 GCA_903909925.1 uncultured beta proteobacterium
CTCAAAGAGCTCGATAAGGATCGTAAACGATGCTTGATGTACTAGCGGTATATCAAATTGCGGAAAATGCTGAAGAGTAAGCTCAATAGATTCCCTGGTCATCATTTCAAATGCAGTTAACTCGGCATTGGCGCGCTTTTGTAAAAACTGCAGTAAGCGCAGCATGTCTGAAAAGTCTGATACGGCAACCAAGGCAGAGGACTTTTTGGTAGGTGCCGCAAATAATTTCATGACAGCAGCCGTAATGATGCCCAAGGTACCTTCTGATCCGATAAAGAGGTTGCGTAAATCGTAGCCTGTATTATCTTTACGTAAGCCTCTGAGTCCATGCAAAATCTCTCCTTGAGGGGTCACCACCTCAAGGCCTAAGCATAAGTCTCTAGCATTTCCGAAGCGAAGTACATTCGTACCACCAGCATTGGTGGCTAAATTCCCTCCAATCGTGCAACTACCCTGAGCGGCCAAACTCAAAGGAAAAAACACCTGATGCTTCGAAGCCTCTTCCTGCGCAACTTGCAAAATACAACCCGCCTCTAGCGTCATTGTCTGATTTTGGAGATCAATATTTCTGATAGCATTCATGCGCTTAAGACTCAACACAATTTGTGCGCCAGTGGTTTCAGGAGTTGCACTTCCGGTGAGGCTCGTATTACCGCCTTGTGGAATGATGGCAATTTTATATTTACGACAAATCTGGACGATGGAGGCAACTTGAGCTGTATGTTTAGGCAATACAACCGCTATGGCAACACCTTGATAAATTCCACGCCAATCGGTGAGATAAGGGGCAGTATCTTTCGCATCACGAAGCACATACTGGCTGCCAATGACTCCTTCGAGCTCTTCTAAAAAGTCATCGACATTCATGTGATTTATTTTGCGCTCATCAGAGCCGCAGTGGCATTGAGCATTTGGACACTATAGCCCCACTCATTGTCATACCATGACAATACCTTCACTAACTTTCCATCTTTTGATACTCGCGTTTGCGTACTATCAAAAATACTTGGCGTTGGGTTATGGTTAAAGTCAATGGATACTAAGGGTAAGGTATTAAACGCTAAAATCCCTTTTAACTCGCCTTCACTGGCAGTCTTGAGAATTTGATTAACCTCGGCGACTGAGGTTGCACGAGACGCCGTAAAAGTTAAATCAACCACAGAGACATTAATCGTTGGTACTCGCATCGCAAAGCCATCAAATTTTCCTAATAACTGGGGTAAAACAAGCCCAACTGCTTTAGCAGCACCAGTTTTAGTAGGGATCAAACTCATCGTCGCTGAGCGTGCCCGACGCATATCTTTGTGATAAACATCCGTCAGTACCTGATCATTCGTATAGGAATGAATCGTGGTCATCAATCCCGCTTCAATGCCAATCTGTTCCAAAAGTGGCTTGACGAGTGGTGCTAAACAGTTCGTCGTGCAACTTGCATTCGATACCACTAGATCAGTGGCTTTGAGCACTTGATGATTGACTCCATAAACAATGGTTGCATCGACATCTTCTGCGCCTGGCGCAGAAATCAATACTTTCTTAGCTC
>CAIVXR010000123.1 GCA_903909925.1 uncultured beta proteobacterium
CCAACGCAAGTGATTTTCTTCAACCAACTGTTGAACGTGTTTTGGAGCAGAGCCGCCAGCACCCGTTTCAAAGAGACCACCACCTGCCATCAAAGGCACGATGGAGAGCATCTTTGCACTAGTACCTAATTCCATAATAGGGAACAAGTCAGTGAGGTAGTCACGCAAGATGTTACCGGTAACAGAGATTGTGTCTTTACCACGAATCACGCGCTCAAGTGTGTAACGCATCGCGCGGGTCTGGGACATGATCTGAATATCTAAGCCGTTGAGATCGTAATCTTTAAGGCAAGAATTTACTTTCTTAATCAACTCCGCTTCGTGTGGCCGGTACTCATCTAACCAGAATACGGCTGGAGTATTCGAGAGACGGGCACGCTTAACTGCTAACTTCACCCAATCACGAATCGGCGCATCTTTTAATTGGCACATCCGCCAGATATCGCCCTCTTCCACGTTTTGTTCGAGTAGTACAGTACCGTCATCAGCAACGATACGGGCTACGCCAGCTTCAGAGATCTCAAAAGTCTTATCGTGTGAACCATACTCTTCAGCCTGCTGAGCCATCAAGCCCACGTTAGGAACCGTACCCATCGTGGTTGGATCAAAGTTACCGTGTGTCTTACAGAAATTGATCATTTCTTGATAGATACGCGCAAAGGTACTTTCTGGAATAACTGCTTTGGTGTCATGCAGGCGACCATCAGCACCCCACATCTTGCCACCAGCACGAATCATGGCGGGCATAGAGGCATCCACAATCACATCGCTTGGAGAATGTAAGTTGGTAATGCCTTTAGCAGAATCCACCATCGCTAATGCTGGGCGGTGTTCATGACAAGCATGCACATCCTCAATAATTTCTTCACGCTTGGACTCTGGGAGTGTTTTGATTTTTTCATATAGGCTACTCATGCCGTTATTGACATTGACGCCTAACTCTTCAAACAACTTCGCATGTTTAGCAAAAGCATCTTTATAGAAAATCTTCACGGCGTGACCAAATACGATTGGGTGAGAGATCTTCATCATGGTGGCTTTGACATGCAAGGACCACATCATGCCGGTCTTATAGGCATCTTCGATTTCTTTTTCGTAGAACTCACACAGAGCTTTTTTGCTCATGAACATGCTGTCGATGATTTCGCCAGAAATTAAAGAGACTTTTGGTTTGAGAACAATGGTTTTGCCACTCTTTGTAACCAAGTCCATCTTTACATCACATGCTTTAGTCATGGTCATTGACTTTTCACCAGCATAGAAGTCACCACCATGCATGTGCGATACGTGCGTCCGAGAAGCTTGGCTCCACTCACCCATCGAGTGAGGATGCTTACGCGCAAATTGTTTTACCGCATTAGGCGCGCGTCGATCAGAGTTACCTTCGCGCAAAACTGGATTTACTGCACTACCCAAGCATTTGGAATAACGAGCACGAATTACTTTTTCTTCCTCGCTCTTAGGATCATCCGGGAAATTGGGGATCTTGAAACCCTTAGATTGCAACTCTTTAATAGCTGCCAGTAATTGAGGTACGGAAGCGCTAATATTTGGCAGCTTAATAATGTTGGTGTCTGGCAATAAAGTCATCTTGCCAAGCGCAGCGAGGTTATCCGGTACTTTTTGCTCAGCCGTCAGGCAATCAGAAAATTCAGACAGAATGCGGGCAGCGACAGAAATATCACTCTTCACAATCTCCACGCCAGCTGGCGCTGTAAAAGTGCGAATAATCGGCAGAAATGCACAAGTTGCCAAGAGTGGCGCCTCGTCTGTCAGGGTATAAATAATCTTTGATTTCTCTACAGCCATGAACGTTTCCTTAATAATGAAAAATTACGGGGCCGGGTTTTTGCCCAGCCAGTCTCACATCCCCATTTTGCAAGCCGCTTTTAGCGCACCCATTGCTAATGAGGGGAGCCTTCTATTTTAAATCATTGGACTTGGCAAAATTGCCAGATTTAGAGCTCAAAGGCCTCAAGAGGCACAATTTCAGTGAATCTATTAAATCAACTAAAGCCCTCAATTGCCCGTAAACTCCATCCTATGAGCAATAAGCACCCCTTACTCAATAAAAACCTCTTGCTGCTCATTATTTGCCAGGGTCTATTCCTGACTAATAACGTCACCTTTATTGCCATCAATGGTTTGGTAGGTTTTAGTCTTGCGCCTTTGCCTTGGATGGCCACTTTGCCGGTCATGGGCTATGTCGTAGGGGGCGCTTTTGCTACCTCGATCGTTGCAAAATCCCAAAATTACTTTGGCCGCAAAATTTCTTTTCAGATTGGCTTATTAGTAGCAATGCTCTCGGCACTGTTATGTGCCTATGCAGCGATCACCAAAAATTTCTGGCTCTTAGTGTTGGGCACTTTTATTGCTGGCTACTACAGCGCTAATGGACAGCTCTATCGTTTTGCCGCCGCCGAACTGACTGATAGTAGCCAACGAGATAAAGCAGTCTCCTGGGTTTTGGCTGGTGGTATTTTGGGCGCAGTCATTGGGCCTAACCTGGCCTCTTGGACCCGCGATCTTTTTGATACCGCATTTTTAGGCGCTTATCTGACACTCTCGATAGCAGGCCTCTTGGGAATCTTTGTCATGCAACTGATTCACTTTCCAGAAGAATTCAAAACTGCGCATGCCCTATCAGATGGTAGATCTCTGAAGAGTATCTTGCAGCAGCCTGTTTTTATGGTTGCCATTATTGGCGCAGCCTTAGGTTATGGTGTCATGAACTTACTCATGGCAGCAACTCCATTAGCAATGCAAATCTGCGGACTGCCCTTCTCAGATACCGCCTTAGTGCTGGAATGGCATGTAATCGGTATGTTTGCGCCAGGCTTTTTTACTGGCTCGCTGATTCAACGCTTTGGCACCCTCAAGATCATGGGCGTGGGTGTGTTTCTCAATTTCATTTGCATCTTGATTGCATTAACTGGGACTGATCTACATCAATTTCTTCTTGCGCTCTTTTTACTAGGAGTTGGCTGGAACTTTTTATTTACCGGCTCCACCTCTTTAGCGATGACTGCCTACAAACCTAATGAGCGAGACAAGGCTCAGGCAGCGATTAATTTCTTTGTTTTTTCTACGATGGCTTTTACCTCATTTGGATCTGGAGCACTCATTACCTCACAAGGCTGGAACTTCCTAAATCTAGGATCACTCTTGCCTGTAGTGGTAACTGCAGCAGCTTTATTTTGGCTAGCCAGTCAAAATAAGAAACAGAAGATAGAGAAGACGCAGAAAAAATCGTTGTCGGCTTAAGAAGTTTTTGCGAGCGGTAAATTAAACAAGAGGTTTTGGGGTTTGAGCTTGAGTTGCTTTTGCTCATTCATGGCGATTGCCATATAGACAGGCTTGCCTGCCTGTGCTTTAGCGAGCGCTGCCTCATCAATAAAATCTAGACGAAATAAACAGATTACTTTTTCTAGCTCATCTGCTTCAACAGACTCCTTGTTATATAACTTATTGAGTATCTCGGTTGCTACTGCATCCAAACCAACATGCCATGACCACTTGGGATCACTAATTTGCTGCATGGGAGTAATGCGTACCTTTGCTCCTAGAAAATGCTCTATCCACTTTTCCAGAACGCGGCAAAAGTGATTGATAGGCTCATGTCCAAAGTTCAGCTGTACTGCAAAATCAAAATCCTCATTACGATCCCAATATTCAGCAGCATTTTCTTCATGCAAGATATCTAAGTCAGCTGATCTCATCGTCATCGATTTACCCTTGAGTAAGTCCATGATGTTGCCGGTATCACCTGCTTGGGCGTTACGAGAAACTGTGTCTTCATCCGCACCCATCACAATAGCGTCTTCGAGCACAGTAATTTTTTGGGTTCTGAAGAATAATTCGCCCATACGCACTTCAAGTGGCTGCGCTTGCTCCCCCAATATATGCCTCACAAAAATCTGCGCCAATTGAGCAACAAACAAAGGCGGCACATCAACACCTTCGCCCCTAAATAAACTCATATAAAAACTCTCTAGAGAGCTTGCAGCCATTAGTCGTGCTCGATAGCGTAACCAGACCCGGTAGTTTTCCTGTATGTCCTCATCGGCCATAGTGGCAATCTCATGATCGGCAATATCAGCTCGGGGATTTTGTAGCAAACGCTGATGCAAGGATTTTTCAATCGCACAGGACTCTGGAACCAGGCTTAACTCAGGTCTGAGTAAATAGGTTCGCAAAAAGTCATCTGTCACCAAGAGCTGATGGTCTGGGCTAACTAAGAGAGTGCTATATGCGCAATTTGGCCAATAATTTGTCATGTCATAGAGCCAAATCAGGCCCTCTATCAAAATTTATAAAGCTCAGAATATACTAGCCAGTCAATTTGTGTGAAATAGGAAAAATATCATGAGTGAACTCAAAAAAATCGATACCGTTGTAGGCGAAGGTAAAGAAGCGATGTCTGGAAATCACGTTGATGTACATTACACCGGCTGGCTCTTTGATGAAAAAGCAGCTGATCATAAAGGTCAAAAGTTTGATAGCTCTCTCGATCGCGGTCAATTGTTCAGCTTTCCTTTAGGTGCTGGTCATGTAATTAAGGGTTGGGATGAAGGTGTTGCTGGTATGAAGATTGGCGGTAAGCGCACTCTCATTATTCCTTCTGATATGGGCTACGGTCCTCGCGGTGCCGGTGGGGTCATTCCACCAAATGCCACTTTAGTTTTTGATGTTGAATTGCATGGCGTGAACTGATTACTAAAAACTAGTAAAGCTTTGAATGCAAAAGACCACCCGAGGGTGGTCTTTTTACTATCTGATTGCTTCTAAAGATTCAGATCTATTAAGAGCGCACATCCTTACCATTTAAGCTGAGGCGATTGCTAGAGCGGCTTTGGCAAAGATTAATCAGACGATTTCTTTCGGCCATCACTTTATCGGTATAGCCGCCATCATCCTCAGCATTAGCAGCGCCTACGTAGTACTTCAAACCATTGCGCAATGAGCCTGCAGTGGCGATGAGGTACTTCAAGATATAGGCGCCTACCCGAATATTCACTTCAGGCTTGACGGCTTCAGTAGCGCCGCCATACAAAGCATATTTGTCTTTATGCACTGAGGTCATCACCTGCATGAGACCTTCAGCGCCAGCGTGACTCTTCGTATTTGGATTGAAGTTAGACTCAACTGAAATCACAGCCAATAAAAGAACTGGATCAATATTGACTTCTTTTGCAATCAAAATCGTATTCGATACATACTCTTCAATCTTGGAGCGATCAAGTTTGTATTTATTCTCAAAGAAATCAGCAACAGCACGTTGGTTCTGAATCGAGCCCATCAAATTGCTATCTAGCGCTTGAGGGTCAATTCTGGAGGCCGGAATCCGATCAGCCAAATGAGAAATCGATTTGACCTGCACCTGGGCAACGGATGGCATCAGCAAAGCAACTGTCTGCTGCTTAGCGCTATTCAAGCCAGCCGAGATGGGATTGGATTTGTTGAAGATCACGGCAGCGATTTCAGAATCGGCCATTGGGGTAGAACTTTCGTTTGCAGTCTTATATTCCTCGAGCATGCTAAAGCCATTGCTCCAAACAATATGACGGGCTTCATCTGGGACCAAGACGCGGGCTAAATCAAAAGCACCGGCATTGGTTCCATTACCAGAAAGCCATAGACCTACCACCATGAATACGGAAACAACGAGTACACCATTGATGACTCGGTAAACCGGAGTCATGGCCCGTGTCAGCAGATCTTGAGCTGCCAGAATTGCTGGCTGCTGATCTTGCTTCTCACTCAAATTGTTCGTTACACATTTACTCATCTATTTATTTGCGGCACCCCTAAAACCCAGATACAGATTTATGTTGCAGCGCAATATCTAAAAAACATGGGTCATCCTAAGAAGGTTCTTATATCAAGTCAAGAATAAAGAAACAGATTTCGATAACTTTTTGGTCTTGAAATACGGGATCTCCCTTAGAGGCATCCTGATTCTGATATTTAACATAATGAAATCAGTTACTTATGAATGTTAGGAGTCACTAATTTCATAGTGTAAAAAAATCCTGAAATTCCAACTTTTTTTCGTTTTAGGGGAAAAAATTGTTTCTTAAAACCATATATCTAGTGTTTTAGAGCAGACTTATTTCTACCGGTAGTGCTCCACTTCAATTGCTGCAAGGCATTACTTTCAAAGCGTCTGTGGACGGAAAAGGTGCTTTTATCCAAAACAAAGCTCCTTCTTAGGGCTAGATTCTGATTAGCTCAAGAGCTAGCCTAGGTTGAAAAGAGGTAAGACCGGCGCGGCTCATCCTACACTGACATCCTATGAAAACTTTTCGCAAGCTTCTTGTCCTTAGCGCCCTTCTAGGCCTTCTCAGTCCGCCTAGCGCCTTTGCCTTATTTGAGGAATGCAAAGACCTGTTTCCCCAGCAGCAAATACCTATCAGCCAGGAAGTGGGCAGAGATCTCTGTTTTGATAGTTTTGCGGTTTATTACTCACCTATTGATAAGAAGCCTATCTTCACGGTGGAGAAGCTGAGTCGAGAACAGCTATCAGCGCCTCATCCCAAAAGAAGCAATCAATTTTATGAAGAGGCTAGACTACCAATAGCAGAGCGTTCTCTGCTTTCAGACTACCGCGGCAGCGGCTATGATCGGGGCCATAACGCTCCGGCAGGGGATATGACTAATGAAAGATCGATGGCCCAGTCTTTCTCATTGGCGAACATGATGCCTCAGGCCAGACAAAATAATCAGGGCATCTGGGCTAAGAATGTAGAAGAGCCGACTAGGCTTTATGTCAAACGAGTTACTGGTGATGTTTATGTCTACACGGGCTCTACTGGCAATAGCGGAAGTATCGGCAACAGTCGCGTTACCATTCCGAGTCATTTATATAAATTGGTATACGACGCCAGTAAAAATAAGGCGTGGGCTTATTGGGTTGAAAATACCAACGAAGCGACTATGCGCCCGCCCATTTCTTATCAAGAGCTTGTTCAGAAAACAGGGATTGATTTTCAGTTACGGCTCAAATGAGATCGCTCAAAGCAATGACGATCTAGCTTTCAAGCCATGCGCCTGTTGAATCGGCGCCAACAGACCACGCAAGCCATTGTGATCTAGCGTGTGCATCAGCTCTAGCAGCTCACCTAACTCTCCTTTTGGAAATCCTTCACGCGCAAACCAGGCGAGGTAATTTCCTGGCAAGTCGGCCAAAGCACGGCCAGCGTGTTTACCAAAGGGCATTTTCATTAAGACTAGTTTCTCGAGGGCTTCTGCATTCATTGAAGAGAAATCTTACAAGCAAAGGCGGTAAACCCTAAAAATCACGCCATTGATCAGATAGTGGTTATTTTTCTATTTGAGAATCATTCTTATTTGATGCTATATTGAGAACTATTCTCATTTAGACTTTTTCAACCACTAACCTGATATGACTATGAAATTAACCATCAAAAGACTCATTGCCTTTAGCTGTATTCTCGCAACCGCCCTTCACTTTTCGTTTGCCCATGCAGGTGAAGGTGTATTTGGCTGGATCTATACGCTCGACCTTCAACCGAAAGGCAAGCTGGAATTTGAACAACGTTTGCAATTGAACCAACAGCAAGCTGCTGGAACTTATGAAGCATGGACAGCTAGATCTGAACTGGAATATGGTCTGACAAATGATCTGCAAATTGCTGGCTACATTAATTCGTATTACACCAATGCTAGTCAGAACTACACCAATCCTGAAGCGTGCGGAGAAGAGCCCACCTGCACTGGCGGTTACGCTGTGCCTTCATCACACGATCCAGCTACACCTTATAGAAAGAGTGGCATTGAAGGTGGCTCGCTGGAAGCGATCTATCGACTTACCAATCCAGTCACCTCTCCTGTTGGGGTTGGCTTTTATCTCGAGCCTACCTGGGGTAGAAATAAAGATGAGCTTTCTGCCAGACTTTTATTGCAGTCGAATTTCATTGATGATCGTTTAATACTCGCTGGCAACGTCGTCGTCGCAAATGAACGCTTGAAGTTTATTGAGAATGGCAATGTCCCTGAATCCATGCTCGACTTTTTAGTGGGGGCCAGTTATCGCTTTGCTCCTAAGTGGTCTGCCGGGGTAGAAGCACGCTTTCATAACGATTACTCAGAACTCAATCTGCGCAACCAAGTACAACGCGCCACTTTTGTTGGCCCCAATATGCACTATGCCGCCAAGGACTGGTGGGTCACTGGTGCTTGGCGTTACCAATTGGCAGGCGGTAACTGCATGGGCGGGGGTGAAGCGGAATGTTCTGACGCTCGAGTATGGGATAGCCATACCGTCAATGAATTTATTGTCAAAGTTGGCTTTCCTTTGAACTAAAGAGAGTCATGAACTGGAAACCCAACCCCTTTGCGATCGTTGGCTTGGCAATGGTAAGCGCACCTATCATTGCTCACGCAAAAATCTATGTGACTGCAGAGCAGGTACAAAAAATACTCCTCCCTAATAAACAGCTTATTCAAGCGCCCATCATCATTAGCGAAGATTTACAAGAAAAGATGCGGATAGCCTCCAGTATTCGACATCCCTTTCGAGGGGATCGTATCTGGAAAGCTTCAGATGGTAGTTGGCTCATTATTGATGAAGTGATCGGTAAGCACGAGATGATTACGTATGCCGTTGCGATTGCTCCTAACGGCAGTGTCATTGGGCTTGAGATTTTGGAATATGTTGAATCCTATGGTTATGAAGTAGCTGAGGCTGGGTGGCGCAAGCAATTTGTTGGCAAGACTGCACATGACCCTATCAAACTCAATCAAGACATTCAGAACATTGGTGGCGCCACCCTTTCTTGCAAACACATTACTGATGGTGTGAAACGCGTAGCGGTGTTATATGACCTGGCCTTGAAAGCAAAATGATCAAGCGCTGCCAAGCACTGTTAGGTACCTTTGTAGAGATATCTACTGAGCAAGATAATCATCAAGCAGTCAATAAGGCATTTTCAGCGGTAAAGCTGGTTCAGGACTTAATGGGATTTCATAACCCTTTAAGTGAATTGAACCAAATCAACCGCTGGGCGCACCAAGTTTCACTTGAGATTCATCCTTGGTCCGCAGAAGTACTGAGTATTGCTCAAGAGATGCATCGACAATCTGATGGTTTATTTAATTGCGGCATTGGCCATCGACTAGTAAGCGCTGGACTATTGCCACGCCACATTGATTTATCTAGGCATCAACTTGGCGGCATCGAAGATGTCCATTTCCGTCATACCCAGCTCATTCATTCTTCCAAACCCCTCTGCTTAGATCTCGGTGGAATTGCCAAAGGCTTTGCAGTTGATAAGGCGGTGGAGAGCTTGATCTCCAATGGAGTCGAATCTGGCTACGTAAATGCTGGGGGAGACCTGCGGGTATTTGGAAAATCTCCAAGATCAATACAAATTCGTAAGCCAAGTCTGCCAAGCCAGCTAATCGATATTGGCTCACTACAAAATGGGGCTATCGCTACAAGCGGTCTCTACTTTGCTAATCGAGATCAACAGCAAAGCCACATCATCAACCCATTTGCGCAAGATGAATCTGAAATACACATTAATTTCTCAGGCTGTTATTCGGTTATCGCAAAAGAATGTGCCCATGCAGATGCTCTGACTAAGGTATTGGCACTGTCTGGAGAATATGATCACCCCTGCTTCAATTACTTCTGTGCACAGGCCATCAGAATTTCTGCATGAGCCGCTTAGGAAGAATGTCTGGCTGGCAAAGATCTTTTGTGATCAGTAGCATGCTGGCCTGCTCCATGAGTGGCAGCCTCTATCTTCTAGGCCATGAGTTTGAGATTCAGCGAGCAAGCTTTGGTAATCGCTATATTTTGGCTACTCATGGGATCTTTGCGATCTTCGCAACGCTTGCTTTAGGCTCAGTCCTATCGTTTCATCTTAAGGCGGGCATTGCATCAAAAAAGAAGTGGTTGAGTGGTTTTAGTCAGTTAAGCTTTTTAGCGACTCTATTAATTACTGGAGCCTTGCTATATTACGGTCCTGCAGATATTCGAGATAGCGTTGTGGTTACGCATTGGGTGGTGGGGCTGATGCTCTTTGCTACTTTTGTATTGCATACAGCCAGAAGAATAGAAATTTTTCGCTCTCAACATTGATTGACACAATTGGCTTGATCGTTAGGGGTGTCAAAAGCTATTATTAGCCCATGAAAAGACCATTTTCATCCCTACTCTTTATACTGAGCTTTAGCATTTTAGGAGTTTTGCTGATGACTGCTAGCAAGCCAAGTACATTTCTATCGACCTCTCTGTATGCCGTCTCAGGCATAGTCAGTAATCTTAATAACGAGCTACTGGAATACGTTAATCCAGAAAAGCCAACACATGATCATTCATCCGTTTATTACAAGCGCTTTTTTATTTCTAAGTTCAATTTAGGTGATAAAACAATCGAAGCAAAGTTTTCCACTCCCATGAAAATTTCTAATGGCGATACATTGACTGTCTCGGGCTACCCTAAGGGTGAGACTTTTCAGGTGCTAGCCTATAAAAACTCTAGTCAGCAAGTCAGTGGCTATGAAAACTGGCTAGTCTTAGTCCTTGGAGCAATATTCTTTTTAGCAGTTGCTATTGGCTTACTGAATAGCGAGCTCGTGGCACAAGGTGCAATCGTTCCAAAGCTATTTTTATTGGGCTTTACCTTAGTAGCTCTCTATATGGGCTATCGCGCTCTTCTCATTAGAGAGGCAATAAAGCTTTTATCAACTTAGTTTTCTAAAGTACTTCTCTAGGTTTGGCCAGAACAAGTTCACAACCAGACCAGCGATCACTAGGCCGGCTGCCAAAATTTTCCATAAGGGCAATGGCTCGCTCAAGAAATAGGCCGATGCCCCCATCCCAAATATCGGTACTAACAGTGGTGCTGGTGCAACCACTGCCGCGGGGTGCTTGGAAAGCAACCAAGCCCATGCCGCATAACCAAAGAGTGTATTGCCCCACGATTGCCAAAAGACGCCAATCCAAGCTCCCATTGGCGCAGAGCTCAATGAGGTACTGATATTTTCCCAGCCACCTTCAAAAATCCAAGACATCAGAAAGAGTGGTGGCAGTGAAAAAGCGCTCGCCCACACAACATAAGAAAGCATGTTGATAGATCCAGCACGACGACTCACCGTGTTACCGATCCCCCATGAGAGCCCTGCAAAGACTACTAGTGCCAATCCTAAAAATGTCGTGCTTGCATCAGTATGGAGCGCAATCGTTCCTAAGCCTGTCATCGCTATCGATACTGCGACTGCTTGATAAAGTCTTAAGCGCTCTTTTGCAAAAAACATTGCAAAGCCAATCGTGAAAAATACTTGCGTCTGGATGACCAAGGAAGCTAAGCCTGGAGAAATTCTTCCATCAATCGCAAAAAATAAGATCCCGAATTGCCCAACCCCAATAGCCAAACCATAAGCACAGAGATTGGTCCATGCAACCTTGGGCATTGGCATGAAAAATGCTAAGGGTAAAAAAGCAAAGGTATAGCGCAATGCTGCAAATAAGAATGGTGGAAAGGCGTCTAAAGAAAGTTTGATCACCACAAAGTTAGTGCCCCATACCGCCACAATCGCTAAGGCTAGTAAAAGATGGCTTATAGGTAATTGATTACTTTTATGGCTATTCACTAGTGAGTAACTCCGCAGCACGCTCTGCAATCATCATGGTAGGAGCGGCGGTATTACCCGAAGTAATAGTGGGCATAGCAGAGGCATCGACTACCCGCAGATGATGAATGCCCCTCACCCGTAATTGAGAGTCAAGCACGGCCATCGGATCATCCGCGCGCCCCATCTTGCACGTACCTACCGGATGAAAGATAGTAGTTCCAATATCGCCAGCAGCCTTGACTAGCTCTTCCTCAGTTTGATACTGCGTGCCAGGCTTATATTCCTCTGGGAAGTATGGCTGAAGTGCAGGACTTTGCACAATCTTGCGAGTAAGTCGCAATGACTCTGCGGCAATTGTGCGATCTTCTTCTGTTGATAAGTAATTGGGCGCAATGACTGGCGGTGCCTCGGGATCAACTGAGGTGATATGCACACTACCACGCGATGTTGGCCGTATATTGCAAACACTGGCCGTAAATGCATTAAACGAATGCAAGCCTTCACCAAACTTCTCTAGCGATAAAGGTTGCACATGGT
Source organism: uncultured beta proteobacterium (assembly GCA_903909925.1). Taxonomy (GTDB): domain Bacteria; phylum Pseudomonadota; class Gammaproteobacteria; order Burkholderiales; family Burkholderiaceae; genus Polynucleobacter. The sequence continues at coordinate 12,142 of CAIVXR010000123.1, forward strand.
ATTCCACATTGGCACTCTTTTGTGCTGGTGAACTATAAGCAAATGCACCTAATTGGGAAGGAGCCATCGACATCGGACCAGAGCGCTTAAAGAGATATTCCAAGCCAATCAGGATTTTGCCCAACCAAGAATTGGCTTTGGTATTCAAGGTCTTAATACCGCTTACTTTATAAATCATCCGTAGCTGCAAATGGTCTTGCAGATTTTCACCAACCCCAGGCAAATCGGCTATCACCGGAATACCTAAGGAAGATAGATGACTAGCAGCGCCAATACCGGAGCGCTCTAATATTTGCACACTACCAATTGAACCTGCGCACAAGAGTACTTCGCCACCTCGATCAATTGCGCAGAGTGCTTCGTGGGCAATACCCTCCTTTAAGAACTCAAGGCCATAGCAATTCTTAGTGGTGGGATCAATTTTAAGTTTGGTTACCATTGCCTCAGTAATCAGGGTGAGGTTGCTCCGCTTAGCAGCATCCTTTAAAAATGCTTTGGCGGTATTTAAGCGAAATCCAGCACGCTGGCTCACATCAAAGTAACCTACGCCAAAGTTATCACCCCGATTAAAGTCATCTGAAGCCGGAATGCCAGCCTCTACAGCAGCTTCTCTAAATCTATCCATAATGGGCCAGCGCAAGCGTTGCAAAGATACGGTCCACTCACCGCCTTTGCCATGCCATGGGTTGGCGCCGCCATGGTAATCCTCAAACTTTTTATAACGCTCTAGCGCTTTTTGCCAAGACCAAGCATCATCACCAGTTGCCTCTACCCAAGATTCGTAGTCGCCGACTTGGCCACGCATATAGATCATGCCATTGATCGAAGAGCAACCACCCAAGACCCTGCCGCGAGGATAAAGTAATGAGCGACCATTTAGACCCTTTTCGGTAGCAGTCTTAAAACGCCAATCGGCTCTAGGGTTATCAATGCAGTACAGATAACCCACCGGAATATGAATCCAAATGTAGTGATCGTTCTTACCTGCCTCAATGAGCAAGACCTTCTTATTGGGGTTTTCAGTCAAGCGCTTGGCCAACATACAGCCAGCGCTGCCTGCCCCAATAATGATGTAGTCGTAGGTGTTGGTTTGAGTCATATTCTGTAGTGCCTATTATTCACCAAACCCAGAATCTGGGGGCCTACTTGGCACAGTCCAATACCCGTCTAAAATGGGCTGATGCATATTAATGAGAAGAATCGCACGCCTAAGGTAGTTGAGGCCGATGAAGGCCCGAGTAAGTCTGAGCTAAAGCGCCAGATGACCGAGCGCCAGAAATTAGCTGAAGTCTTAGCGGCCTTAAGTAGCGATGCCCTCAAAACGATCCCCATGGATGAGGCCATCAAGGTGGCGATTGCAGAAACCAACAAGATCAAAAGTTTTGAGGCGATTCGTCGCCATAAGCAATACCTTGGCAAACTCATGCGCTTTTTAGATGCAGAAGAACTTGATGCTATTCAAAAACGTTTAGATGCGATTCAGGGAGTTAGTAAA
>CAIVXR010000124.1 GCA_903909925.1 uncultured beta proteobacterium
AAATTCGTGATCGTGGGCGACCCAGAAAAATTAATTCAATAAATTCAATAACTTAGATTTTCTCTAGCGTAGTTCTTTTGGCATGAGTCAGTAACTCTGTCCCCTTTTAAATAAGGCATTGTGGTTCAACCTAAAAATAAATGGGACAGACTCATTTTATTTCTATTGCATCGGTATGGGTATTCACCTATATTTGATCCTCCAAAAGTAATCAGGCCTTTGTCGCCCCTCGGAAATACTATGACTAAACAATTAAATACCGATCTACGTCCAATCGCTCAAGGTCTATACGACCCTCGTAATGAGCATGATGCATGCGGCGTAGGATTCGTTGCGCACATCAAAGGCAAGAAATCTCACGAGATCGTTTCTCAAGGTTTGAAGATTTTAGAAAATCTAGATCACCGCGGTGCGGTTGGAGCTGATCCATTGATGGGTGATGGTGCCGGCATCTTGATTCAGATTCCAGATACCTTGTATCGCGAAGAGATGGCAAAACAGGGCGTGGCTTTGCCACCGTTAGGTGAATATGGCGTTGGTATGATTTTTTTACCAAAAGAGCATGCATCACGCTTAGCCTGCGAACAAGAATTAGAACGCACTGTGCGTTTAGAAGGTCAAGTTGTTTTGGGTTGGAGAGATGTACCAGTAGATGTCAAGCTACCAATGTCCCCAACAGTACAAATGACAGAACCATTCATACGTCAAATTTTTATTGGCCGTGGTCGCGAGATCATGACAACCGATGCACTTGAGCGTAAGTTGTATGTCATTCGTAAGACTGCGAGCCATGCAATTCAAGATCTACATTTAAAGCACGGCAAAGAATATTTTGTTGCTTCAATGTCTGCGCGAACCATTGTTTATAAAGGGCTATTGCTTGCGAACCAAGTAGGCGCGTATTACCAGGATTTACAAGACCCTCGTACCATTTCGGCGCTAGCGTTAGTGCACCAACGCTTTTCTACCAACACTTTCCCTGCTTGGGAATTGGCTCATCCATACCGCATGATTGCGCACAATGGTGAGATTAATACTGTCAAAGGTAACGTCAATTGGGTCAATGCACGTGAAGGTGCAATTAGTTCTCCAGTGCTCGGTGATGACTTACAAAAACTGTGGCCATTGATTTATCCAGGCCAATCAGATACAGCGTGTTTTGATAACTGCTTAGAGTTATTGGTAATGTCTGGCTATCCACTTGCGCAAGCCATGATGATGATGATTCCTGAGGCATGGGAGCAGCATGCACTGATGGACGACAATCGCCGTGCTTTCTATGAATATCATGCAGCCATGATGGAGCCCTGGGATGGCCCGGCTGCAATGGCCTTTACTGATGGCCGTCAAATTGGTGCAACTTTGGATCGCAATGGTTTGCGTCCAGCACGTTATTACGTTACAGATGATGACCTAGTCATTATGGCTTCTGAAGCTGGTGTCTTGCCAATTCCTGAAAGCAAGATTATTCAAAAATGGCGTCTACAGCCAGGCAAGATGTTCATGATTGACATGGAGCAAGGCCGCATCATTGATGATGTTGAACTCAAGAATGCCGTGTCAAAAGCTAAGCCATACAAGAGTTGGATCGATGCGGTTCGTGTAAAGCTTGATGAAGTCGACGCAAGTAAGGCAGACTTGGTTGATGAAAAAACAACCATTCGTCCAGCGGCCAAGTTATTAGACCGCCAACAGGCATTTGGTTATACCCAAGAAGATATTAAGTACCTCATGGCCCCAATGGCCATGAATGGTGAGGAGGCAATTGGTTCGATGGGCAACGACAGCCCATTGGCCGTCCTTTCAAATAAGAACAAGCCTTTATATAACTACTTCAAGCAATTGTTTGCGCAGGTGACCAATCCTCCGATTGATCCTATTCGCGAGAATATGGTGATGTCATTGGTGTCATTTATTGGGCCAAAACCTAACTTACTTGATACCAACAACATTAATCCTCCAATGCGCTTGGAAGTTAGTCAGCCTATTTTAGATTTTGATGACATCACGAAGATTCGTCATATTGGCCACTATACCAATGGTAAGTTCCGCTCTTATGAGCTAGATATTTGCTACCCAGCATCATGGGGTAAGGCTGGTATCGAGGCGCGCCTAGCATCCTTGTGTGCTGAAGCGGCAGACGCCGTGCGTTCTGGTTACAACATTTTGATCATCAGTGATCGTCAAGTGGATGAGAAGCACGTTGCGATTCCAGCTTTATTAGCGACTTCTGCAATTCACCAACATTTGGTTGAAAAAGGATTGCGTACTAGCGTGGGTCTCGTCGTTGAGACTGGGAGCGCGCGTGAAACCCATCACTTCGCGCTCTTGGCTGGCTATGGTGCTGAAGCTATTCACCCGTACCTCGCTATGGAAACTTTGACTGAGATGGCTAAAGGCCTATCAGGCGATTTATCTGGTGAAAAGGCTGTCAAGAATTTCGTTAAAGCGGTTGGTAAGGGCTTGCAAAAAGTGATGTCCAAGATGGGTATCTCTACCTATATGTCCTATACCGGCTCACAGATTTTTGAAGCGATTGGTCTAAATCCTGAAATCATCAATCAGTACTTCAAAGGTACGCCCTCCAACGTTGGTGGTATCGGCGTATTTGAAGTTGCTGAAGAAGCCTTGCGTATGCACACCGCTGCATTTAGTAATGATCCCGTGCTAACGAATATGCTTGATGCTGGTGGTGAATATGCTTTCCGTATTCGTGGTGAAAACCATATGTGGACTCCAGATACGATTGCGAAGTTGCAACATTCCACCCGGATTGGTGCAGAGAAGGGCTATCAGACTTATAAAGAGTACGCCAACATCATCAATGACCAAACCAAACGTCAAATGACTTTGCGTGGTTTATTTGAGTTCAAGGTTGACCCAGCAAAAGCGATTCCATTAGATGAAGTTGAATCTGCTAAAGAAATCGTGAAACGTTTTGCAACAGGCGCAATGTCCTTGGGTTCGATCTCCACCGAAGCGCATGCAACTTTAGCAATTGCGATGAATCGTATTGGCGGTAAGTCTAATACTGGCGAGGGCGGTGAAGACCCCAATCGCTATGTGAATGAGCTTAAGGGTATTCCAATTAAGAAGGGCGAGACCCTGGCAAGCGTTTTGGGTAGCGATGTAGTGGAAGCAAATATCCCCTTGCTTGATGGTGACTCATTACGCTCCAAAATTAAACAAGTGGCTTCTGGTCGTTTCGGCGTAACTACTGAGTACTTGCGCTCTGCAGATCAGATTCAGATCAAGATGGCGCAAGGTGCTAAGCCAGGTGAGGGCGGTCAATTACCTGGCGGCAAAGTATCTGACTACATTGGTAAGTTACGCTTCTCTGTCCCAGGCGTTGGTTTGATTTCTCCTCCTCCGCACCATGACATTTACTCAATTGAAGATATTGCTCAGTTAATTCATGATTTGAAGAACGTCAATCCAAAGGCTGACGTTTCTGTGAAGTTGGTATCTGAGGTTGGCGTAGGCACTGTTGCTGCGGGTGTTGCCAAGGCAAAAGCAGATCATGTGGTGATCTCTGGCCACGATGGCGGCACTGGTGCATCACCACTATCTTCCATTAAACATGCTGGTTCACCATGGGAACTTGGTTTAGCTGAAACTCAGCAAACCTTGGTGCTCAATGGTTTACGTAGCCGTATTCGGGTTCAAGCTGACGGCCAAATGAAGACGGGTCGAGACGTTGTGATCGGCGCTTTGTTGGGCGCAGATGAATTTGGTTTTGCAACAGCGCCATTGGTAGTAGAGGGCTGCATCATGATGCGTAAGTGTCATTTGAATACTTGCCCTGTTGGCGTTGCTACACAAGATCCAGAATTGCGTAAGAAGTTTTCTGGCAAGCCTGAGCACGTTGTGAACTTTTTCTTCTTTATTGCTGAAGAGGCTCGTGAGATCATGGCGCAATTGGGCATTCGTAAGTTTGATGACTTGATTGGTCGTGTTGATTTATTAGATACCCGTAAAGGGATTGATAACTGGAAAGTGCATGGTTTGGATTTCAGCAAGATCTTTGCTGAACCACAGGTAGCAAGTGAAGTTCCGCGTTATCAAGTGCTCACGCAAGATCATGGTCTGGCGAGCGCTCTTGATAATATTTTGATTGAGAAGAGTGAGCCCGCGTTAGAGCGTGGCGAAAAAGTGTCATTTATCGTTCCAGTGAAGAACGTGAATCGCACTGTTGGTGCAATGCTCTCTGGTGAGTTGGCGCAGCGTTATGGTCATGCTGGTTTACCTGATGACACTATTCATATTCAATTGAATGGCACTGCTGGCCAAAGCTTTGCAGCGTTCTTGGCACGAGGCATTACCTTAGATTTAGTTGGCGATGGTAACGACTATGTTGGAAAAGGCTTATCTGGCGGACGCGTCATTGTGCGTGCTCCACACGAGTTCCGTGGTGATACTGCTAAGAACATCATTGTTGGGAATACTGTTTTATACGGCGCAATTGCTGGTGAAGCTTTCTTCAATGGTGTCGCTGGTGAGCGTTTTGCGGTACGTAACTCTGGAGCCACTACGGTTGTCGAAGGTACTGGCGACCATGGCTGCGAATATATGACTGGTGGAACTGTGGCGGTACTTGGCACTACTGGTCGTAACTTTGCCGCTGGTATGAGCGGCGGAATTGCTTATGTATATGACGAAGATGGCATGTTCGCTAAGCGCTGCAATACCAGCATGGCAACTTTAGAAAAAGTGTTGCCTGCGGCAGAGCAAATTGCCAAGATGCCTCAGTCTGAGTGGCACGCTCCTATTGATGTAAAAGATGGTGGCGAGCGCTTAACAGATGAGCAAATTTTGAAGAACTTAATTGAGCGTCATTTCCGCTACACCGGCTCAGAGCGTGCTAAAGCACTTTTGGCTGATTGGGAAAATTCCCGTAGCCGTTTTGTGAAAGTTCTCCCAACTGAGTACAAGCGTGCTTTAGGTGAGCTATGGGACAAAGCACAAAACAAAACTGTTGCCGCTTAAGTTGCTTAATCAATACAGATATTAAGAAAAGATACTAAGGATTAGATATGGGTAAGGTCACTGGATTTATGGAGTTTGAGCGCGTCGCTGAAACATACGAAGCGCCTACTAAACGTCTCCACCATTACAAAGAGTTTGTTATTGCTTTAACTGATGATGAGGCTAAGACTGAAGGCGCGCGTTGCATGGATTGCGGTATTCCGTTTTGCAATAACGGCTGCCCAGTCAATAACATCATTCCTGACTTTAATGATTTAGTGTTTCATAACGATTGGAAGAATGCCTTAGATGTTTTGCAATCGACTAATAACTTTCCAGAGTTTACGGGTCGCATTTGTCCGGCACCTTGCGAAGCTGCCTGCACCTTGGGAATTAATCGTGCTCCTGTTGGCATTAAGTCGATCGAGCACGCCATTATTGATAAAGGCTGGGAAAATGGTTGGGTTAAGCCTTTGCCATCTAAAACGAAGACTGGTAAAAAAGTAGCAGTTGTTGGTGGTGGTCCTGCTGGTATGGCGGCTGCTCAGCAATTAGCGCGTGTGGGCCATGATGTCACCGTATTCGAAAAGAATGATCGCGTTGGTGGTTTGCTTCGTTACGGTATTCCTGATTTCAAAATGGAAAAGTGGCTGATCGATCGTCGTGTCGAGCAGATGCAGGCTGAAGGTGTGAAATTTGAAACAGGCGTTTTCGTTGGCAAAGAAGCCATGGGCGCTGAAGTAAAAAATTACTCCACTAAGACCGTCTCTCCTGAGCAATTAATGAAAGATTTTGATGCAGTAGTCATTAGTGGTGGTGCAGAGCAACCCCGTGATTTACCTGTCCCTGGCCGTGAGTTGGCTGGTGTGCACTATGCATTGGATTTTTTGATTCCACAAAATAAAGAAAATGCGGGCGACTTCAAAAATGAGATTCGCGCAACCGATAAACACGTTGTTGTGATTGGTGGTGGTGATACTGGCTCTGATTGTGTTGGTACATCTAATCGCCATGGCGCAAAACATATTACCCAGTTTGAATTGCTGCCGCAGCCTCCTGAGGTTGAGAATAAGCCTTTGGTATGGCCTTATTGGCCAACTAAACTTCGCACTTCTTCTTCTCACGAGGAAGGTTGTGAACGCGACTGGTCAGTAGCAACAAAGCGTTTTGAAGGTAAAAATGGCAAAGTAGAAAAACTGATTGGAGTTCGCTTGGAGTGGAAGGACAACAAGATGACTGAAGTTCCAAATTCTGAGTTTGAGATCAAAGCAGATTTGGTGCTTTTAGCTATGGGATTTGTATCTCCAGTACAACAGGTTCTCAGCGCTTTTGGTATTGAAAAAGATGCTCGTGGTAATGCTAAAGCTACAGTCGATGGTCAAAATGCTTATCAAACTAACGTTCCTAAGGTCTTTGCTGCTGGCGATATGCGCCGCGGTCAGTCTTTGGTGGTTTGGGCAATCCGTGAAGGTCGCCAATGTGCACAGGCAGTAGATGAGTATTTGATGGGGTCATCTGTTTTACCTCGATAATGTCGAGGACATGAACACCGACCACCCATACTCTTTGGATACAAGCAATCACTCTGTAAGCGAAGTTGTCGTCTCTATTAAGGACGTCGACTTTTCCTATGCTCCTGGTGAGCGGCAGATTTTGTCCGGGCTCAATATGGAGTTTCGTCGTGGCCAAGTAGTTGCAGTCATGGGTGGCTCAGGCTGCGGTAAGACTACGATCCTGCGTTTAATTGGTGGTCAATTTACTGCCCAATCTGGCCAAGTCTTATTTGAAGGTAAAGATATTGGCAAGATGACTGGCGATCAATTGATGGCTGCACGTCGTCGCATGGGTATGCTGTTTCAGTTCGGTGCATTGTTCACTGATCTCAGTGTTTTTGAAAATGTTGCCTTCCCCCTGCGCGAGCATACTGATTTAAGTGAAGAACTTTTGCGCTCTTTAGTATTAATGAAATTAAATGCAGTGGGCTTACGAGGTGCGCGCGATTTAATGCCATCACAAATTTCTGGTGGTATGGCAAGACGCGTTGCGCTCGCTAGAGCAATTGCTCTTGATCCTCCTCTCATCATGTATGACGAGCCATTTGCAGGTCTAGATCCAATTTCTTTGGGCATTACAGCGCGCTTAATACGAGATCTGAATAACGCCTTGGGAGCCACGAGTCTATTAGTTACTCACGATGTTGAAGAAACTTTTGAAATCGCTGATTATGTATATTTCATCGCTAATGGTCGTATTGGCGCCCAAGGCACCCCAGATGAATTAAGTCACTCTACAGATCCATTTGTCAGACAGTTTTTAGATGCAGCACCTGATGGTCCTGTGCCATTCCATTACCCAGGCCAAAGTTTGGCAGAAGATTTTGGAGTGAGTGTTTGATGACTGCCATTTATAAAATTCTTGATTTATTCGGTGACCTTGGATTTTTTGTACGCCGTAATTTAACCAGCCTTGGATTGGCTGCAAGAATGTTTTCCGCAGTAATTCTGCGTTCAGGTTTTTTGCTTAAAAGACCTCGTTTGGTAGTTGATCAAATTCTATTTGTTGGTAATCACTCTTTTGTCATCATTGCGGTCTCTGGTTTGTTTGTGGGATTCGTGCTGGGCTTGCAGGGCTACTACACCCTAAATCGCTATGGCTCAGAGCAGGCGTTGGGCTTATTAGTAGCACTTTCTTTAACGCGTGAATTAGGTCCAGTCATTACCGCTTTATTATTTGCCGGCCGTGCTGGCACCTCATTGACAGCAGAAATTGGTTTGATGAAGGCTGGCGAACAATTAAGCGCAATGGAAATGATGGCTGTTGATCCATTAGCGCGTGTGATCTCTCCACGACTATGGGCGGGCATTATTTCAATGCCAATTTTGGCAACGATTTTTACTGCAGTGGGTGTTATGGGCGGCTATTTTGTCGGTGTCCCCCTGATTGGCGTAGATTCTGGAGCCTTTTGGTCTCAGATGCAGGGTGGCGTGGATCTGTTTTCAGACATTGGGAATGGCTTAATTAAAAGTATCGTTTTTGGTGTGGCAGTGACGTTTATTGCTCTTTATCAAGGCTATGAAGCTAAGCCTACGCCTGAGGGCGTATCCCAAGCCACCACTCGAACGGTGGTGATTTCCTCTTTATCGGTTTTAGCATTAGATTTCCTGCTAACCGCAATGATGTTCTCGAACTAGAAAGAATAAACTGGGGCTCTTATGAGAAAAAGTGCAATTGATATTTGGGTAGGAATCTTTGTTGCCATTGGCTTGCTGGCAAGCTTATTTCTTGCATTAAAGGTTGGCAATATGAACGCAGTGTCATTTGCGCCTACTTATAAAATTTCTGCGCGCTTTGACAACATTGGCGGCTTAAAGCCCCGTGCGCCTGTGAAGAGTGCTGGTGTCGTTGTCGGTCGCATTGCAAATATTTCTTTTGATGACAAAACTTATCAAGCAACTGTTGTAATGACGATTGAAGACTCTTATAAGTTCCCCGCAGATTCTGCCGCTAAAATTTTGACTTCGGGTCTATTGGGTGAGCAATATATTGGTCTTGAAGCTGGTGGCTCAGATGATTTGTTAGCTGAGGGTGGAAAAATTACGCAGACTCAATCAGCGATTGTTTTAGAAAATTTAATTAGTCAGTTTCTATATAACAAGGCAGCGGATAGTGGTCAGGACAA
>CAIVXR010000125.1 GCA_903909925.1 uncultured beta proteobacterium
AATCGTTCTGCCAACACCTGAGGATTTGCCGCCCATTGCAGCAAAGGAAAAGTCGATAAAGAACTTGCCGGCACCAGTAAATTGCAAGAAGGCGCCAAAGATGGTGAAGAGAATAATCAGGGTTGCAGAGACATCCACTGCAGTGCCATAGATACCCTCAAGGCTCATATACATATAACCGACCAGGCGATCGAGATCATAGCCTTTATGGGTCCACGGCGCAGGCAGGTAGTTTCCTAAGAAGGCGTAAAGCAAAAAGAGAACAGTAACCGTTACCAAGACCATGCCATTGGTTCTTCTAACGCCCTCTAGGATGAGCAGAATGAGGCCAATGCCAACCATGACATCAGTAGGATTTGGCGCAGTGTTTCTATCCATGAAATCATCGCCGCCACTTAGGATGTAATAAGCAATCGCAACTGAGCCAATAGCAAATAAAACATCCCAAAACATCAATTTGTTTTTAAAGCGAGCAGCAATAGGAAAGCTCAAAAAGACCAAAAACAAAACTAAGGCAACGTGGATTACACGCAATTGCTGTGTTGGAACAATAGAGTAGGCTGCATAGAGATGAAACAAAGACATGCCAACTGCCACCAAGGTGATGAACTTAGCCAGAAGGCCTTTGTAATCATTGGAGTCACCCTCCTCTTGTTTGATGAAGGCGTCTAATTTTTCTTGAGTTTCGTTGTCAATCATGTTTTGATTCATGGCCTAGCCCGTCTATATTTATATTTATGTGCCACATTAAAGCAGAAGGGGTGAGATTAACTCACCCCGTTGTAGCTTAATTAACTTTGATACCTTTTTCTTTAAAGTACTTCAGCGCACCAGGATGATAGGCAATCGGTGAAGCATTCGCTTTTTGGCTCTCTAGCTTGATATTTCTGTACTCAGCATGTGAGCGGACTAGTTCGAGTTGATTATCAAAAATGGCTTTGACAATTTTGTATGCCTCTGCATCAGACATAGAAGCATTTACAACCAATAAGTTTGCAACTGCTGCAACATTATTGTCTTTTTCCATACCGCTATAAGTTTGTTTAGTAATCAGGGATGGAAAGTAAAGGTTGCCATATCTTTTATTCATGGCAGGAACTTCGGCAGCAGTGTCTACCATCACGATTTTCATACCAGGGCTGTTTGCAAGATCAGTCACTGCTGCAGTTGGCAGGCCGCCTACCCAAAAGAAAGCATCAATCTTGCGATCTTTTACTGCGTTGACAGATTCTGCAACGCTCAAGCGCTCACGCTTAACGTCCTTGTCCTTATCAAGGCCTGCAGCCTCTAACAAGCGAAATGCCATCACTTCAGTAGCACTTCCTGGCGCACCTGTACTGACACGTTTACCTTTTAAATCTTTCATGGTCTTAATGCCAGTGGATTCGACGGTAGCAACGTGCATCAGGTTTGGATACAGTATCAGTAAGTTGCGTAAATCTACTGGCTTGCCCTTGAACTTATCCTCACCATCTTTAGCATCTTTAGCAGCATCAGCCATTGAGAAACCAACATAAGGTTTGCCAGTGCCAATCAGTTTTAAGTTATCCACTGAGCCACCTGTAACTTCAGCAGTTGCTGACATTCCTGGTACTTTGCTAGAGAGCATGGCAGCAAGACCGCCACCCATTGGGTAATAAACGCCTCCAGTACCACCGGTTGCAATGGAAAGATTCTGTGCTTGTACACTTGCCCACAAGAAGCTCAGAGAAAGCACCATGACTTTAAGTAGTTTCATTTTGTCTCCTAATAATGTTGAATTGAATTAAAGGCCTGGCATGCTGAAATTAATTGCTTTGAGCTCACTTAATAATTTAGCCTGTTGATCAGCGCTCAATTGCATAAGTGGTGGGCGTACTCGCAGCCACTCAGGATCTTTACTAAAGTGTGCAACAGCAGTTTTCATGCCGGCAATCATTTGGTAATGGGCAAAAACAGCGCGTACTTTGTCTAAATCTGCTTGGCGTTCATCAGCATTAGATTCTCTCCAGTGCGCCGCTACATCAGCAATTGCTTTTGGATTGACGTTTGCGGTGGCAGAAATACAGCCAACGCCACCAGCACGTAAGGTGCGCATGAGGAATGTTTCGCTACCGGCATATACGCGGAAACCTGAAGGAGCCAATAGCTTAATGACAGATTCGGTATATTCCCAATCACCAGAGCTATCTTTCATGCCGACGACAGTTTTTGGATATTCTTTAATTAAACGCTCTAGCAATGAAAGGCTTAAATTGATTTTGGTGACAGGCGGTATGTTGTAGATATAAATTTGCAATGCTGAGTTGCCCATTCTTTGAATCACTTCAGAGAAGTAAGCAAACAGACCATCATCAGTAATATCTTTGTAGTAGAACGGCGGCAACATCAACACACCCGCACATTTATGACTTAAGGCATGAGCAGTCATCCGATAAGTACTCTCGACAGAAGTTGAGCCAGTGCCCGGCATCATGTGCTCTGGGTTCAAACCGCCTTCAATCAGTGCAGTGAGCGTATTCATCTTTTGTGTAGCAGACATCGAATTTGCTTCGGAGTTCGTGCCAAAGATCGCCTGACCAACGCCATTTGCTGATAGCCATTTGCATTGCTTCAGTAATTTTTGTGCGTCTGGAGTGCTATCTGCTTTAAATGGGGTTAATACAGGAGATAACACTGCAGGCAGTGTGGATGGAATTAAAGAAATGGTCATGCTGACTCCGTTTTAAATAGACACTTCTGATGGAAGTGGTTGTTTTGCAAAAAAAGCTTCTAAATTATCTACAGCTAAATTGGTCATCGCTATTCGTGTTTCTGTGGTGGCGCTACCTATATGAGGTGTGAGTAAAACATTATCAAGGCTTAAGAAGCCCTTATTGGGGTTGGGCTCATTCTCAAAAACATCCAGAGCAGCCCCAGCAATCTTTTTATGTTGCAGTGCATATAAAAGAGCCTCTTCATCCACTACGCTGCCACGGGCTATGTTGATTAAAAAGGCAGTTGGACCCATTGCATCTAGAACCTGCGCATTCACGATTTTGTCTGTATCGGGGGTGGCTGGGCAGGCCAAGAAGAGAACATCAGTGTTTTTTGCTAAATCTAGGATATTTCGATAGTAGGTGTAGGGCACCTGTTTTGGGCTGGGACCACTGTAGGCAATTTCAACCTTAAAAGGCTCTAGTCGTTTTGCTAAATCCTGGCCAATACGCCCCATGCCCACAATACCCACATTCTTTCCAGCCAGAGTGGTCGCTAACTTAAAGGGGGCTTTGGACCAGTCACCGCTTTTGACAAAGGCCTCGGATTCAGGAATACGGCGCAAAATCCCCAGCATCATGCCGATAGCCAGCTCGCAAACTGCGTCGTTGAGAACGCCTGGGGTATTGCTGGCTTTGATGCCATGCTCTTTAAGGTATGGCAGGGGTAGATTGTCATAACCA
>CAIVXR010000126.1 GCA_903909925.1 uncultured beta proteobacterium
AATCTCTCGTGGATCCGCATGAACTAGTTGCGCAACTTCTGAACGCGCCCACTCCACTGCCTCTTCAGCAGCCCAGCCATAAGCATGACTACGGGATGCGGCATTACCAAACTGCTCACGCAAGTAGGGCAACATTTTGTCAACCACGCGGGGATCAATTGGCGTTGTCGCCGAGTAGTCCATATACACCGGAAAGTGCTTAGGACTGAACATCGGGACAGGTTGATTTGGAAGGTCTTGCGGTGCGTTCATGATTTACTTATGAGTGAATAACTACTATTAACTTTGACGCGCCAAATTAAATACTGAATTAATTAATGGTGCTTTAGGAGCAACTTCTTTTTTGGCTGCAAGTGCTGGCGCTGGCTTTTCAGCTTTCGCACTTTCAACTTTGATTTTCTTTTGACGCATATCTTGAATCACTACTCCGCGCCCTTCTTGCTGCTGAACGAGGTTGCGCAAACTTACAGAACTGAGGTACTCAACCATCTTGAGATTGAGATTGCTCCACAAATCATGGGTCATGCAGTGGCCATGCTCATCTTCGTCGCTATGACAGTTGCCTTTGCCACCACACTGCGTTGCATCCAATGGCTCATCAACGGCAACAATGATGTCAGCAACACTAATGGCATCAGCACTGCGCGCTAGGGTGTAACCACCTCCAGGACCACGAGTACTCTCGACAATATTGAAGCGGCGTAATTTGCCGAACAATTGCTCTAAATAAGATAGGGAGATCTTTTGTCTTTGGCTAATTCCAGCCAAAGTTACAGGACCATGCGCTTCACGCAGGGCTAAATCGATCATTGCAGTTACTGCAAAACGGCCTTTAGTAGTAAGTCTCATATTTCACCTTGGTAATGGATTGTTTATGGACAGCTCATAGTCAGATGGGTAATACCCGACCAATCCACTCAACTTTACCATATGACCCACAAAATTGCTCGGGAATAGCCTCTAAAACCCTTTTGGCAACTAGTCTATGGAGTCCCTAGAACGGGCTCCAAACGCCATTTCCTTTACCTTAGTAAGGCGATCTCGGGTGCTGGCTGCCTTCTCAAACTCAAGATTCTTCGCCTCGGCATTCATTTGCTTCTCCAGACGCTTGATTTCACCAGCAAGATCTTTCTCGCTCATATCCTCATAGCGCGCCCGCTCTTGCTCAATCTGCATCTCCTCGCGCTTCTCTTTGACGTCATAGACGCCATCAATAATGTCCTTAATCCGCTTTTGAACCCCTTTAGGCTCAATTCCATGAAGCTTATTAAAGGCGATTTGCTTAGTGCGCCGTCTTTCAGTTTCCCCCATCGCCCTGCGCATAGAGTCTGTCACCAGATCAGCATACAAAATAGCTTTACCCCGAATGTTTCGTGCCGCTCGTCCAATCGTCTGAATCAAGCTGCGCTCCGAACGCAAGAAACCTTCCTTGTCGGCATCCAAAATCGCCACCAGAGAAACTTCGGGAATATCCAAACCTTCGCGCAATAAGTTAATACCCACTAGTACATCGAAGACTCCCAAACGCAAATCCCGCAAAATCTCAACGCGCTCAACAGTATCGATATCCGAGTGTACGTAACGTACCTTCACACCATTATCAGAAAGGTAATCAGTTAATTGCTCTGCCATCCGTTTAGTCAGCACCGTGACTAAAACGCGCTCACCTACTTTGACACGCTCATGAATCTGATCTAACAAATCATCTACCTGAGTGCTTGCTGGTAATACTTCAATTTCTGGATCAACCAATCCTGTGGGTCTTGCCACTTGCTCAACAACTTGACCCTGGTGAGTATTTTCATAATCAGCTGGCGTAGCAGAAACAAAAATAGTTTGACGCATCTTCGTTTCAAACTCAGTAAATTTGAGTGGGCGATTATCCATCGCTGAAGGCAAACGAAAACCGAACTCTACCAAAGTATGTTTGCGTGATTTATCGCCGTTATACATAGCATTAAGCTGCCCAATCAGGACATGGCTTTCATCTAAAAACATTAATGCGTCATTTGGGAGGTAGTCCACTAAGGTTGGCGGCGCCTCGCCTGGAGAAGCTCCAGATAGGTGGCGGGAGTAGTTCTCAATACCCTTACAAAAACCCAATTCATTGAGCATCTCTAAATCAAATCGAGTGCGCTGCTCTAGGCGTTGCGCTTCAACTAGCTTGCCATCTTTGACAAACTCATCTAAGCGAGAGCGTAACTCCGTCTTAATTGTTTCAATCGCTTTTAAAACGGTTTCGCGTGGTGTCACATAGTGTGAGCTTGGATAAACTGTGAAGCGGGGAATCTTTTGCCGAATTCTTCCTGTGAGTGGATCAAAGAATTGCAAACTCTCCACCACATCGTCAAACAATTCTACGCGGACTGCTAACTCATTATGTTCAGCTGGGAAGATATCAATCGTATCCCCGCGTACCCGAAAGACGCCACGCTTAAAATCTGTCTCGTTGCGGTCGTATTGCATCGCAATTAATCTCATCAAAATATCGCGTTGACTCATTTTGTCGCCAGGACGAAGTGTCATCACCATACTGTGATAGTCGCCAGGATTACCGATGCCGTAAATTGCAGAGACGGTTGCAACGATGATGACATCACGTCGCTCTAACAAACTCTTGGTTGCGGATAATCGCATCTGCTCAATGTGTTCATTAATCGATGAGTCTTTTTCAATAAAGAGATCGCGCTGAGGAACGTAAGCCTCAGGTTGGTAGTAGTCGTAATAACTGACGAAGTACTCAACCGCATTTTTGGGGAAAAACTCCCTAAATTCGCTATAGAGCTGAGCAGCCAAGGTCTTATTTGGGGCAAAAATAATGGCTGGACGCCCCGTTCTGGCGATCACATTAGCCATAGTGAAGGTCTTTCCAGATCCTGTAACCCCAAGAAGCGTCTGAAAAGTGAGTCCGTCCTCAATCCCCTCTACCAAAGCCTGAATAGCTTCCGGTTGATCTCCAGCTGGGCTAAAGGGCTGATACAGCTGATATGGAGAATCTGGAAAACTGACAAATTTGGCAGGGTCCAGATCATGCCCAGCCTCACCCAATGGGTCAGCAACCAGCTTTTTGATATCTTCTTTAGCTGCGATATTGGGGGGAGTTTTAGGGGGCTTAGGGGGCATCTCGGCTATCATTTCATCTGTGAGCTTTCTTCACAGCGAATTTTGTACAAACAATGATTTTGCCGTTTTTATTTGGAAATAGTTGAATCTGAAATCTAAAACCGACAATTACTAGCAAAACTACCTTTAAACCCTCATTTTCGACCTCCAATGACCCTGTTTGCCTCAGTCCAATTAGCCCCTAAAGATCCTATTTTTGGCCTCACAGAAGCCTACGTTGCAGACCAACGTCCCGATAAAGTCAATCTTGGTGTGGGTGTCTATTACACAGATGAAGGCAAGGTGCCACTTCTTAAAGCGGTAATCAAAGCAGAAGAAGCGATTGTTGCTAAACACTCTCCACGTAGCTACATTCCAATTGAAGGTCCAAATCCATACAACAGTGCAGTGCAAGCTTTATTGTTTGGCGCTGACTCGGTGCTGATTAAAGATGGCCGCGTTGTGACTGCAGAATGTTTAGGTGGTACTGGTGCATTGCGTGTTGGTGCTGACTTTATTAAACGCCTTAACCTTAATGCGCCTTGCGCGATCAGCAACCCAACCTGGGAAAACCATCGCGGTATTTTTGAATCCGCTGGCTTTGATGTTGTTGAGTACACCTACTTTGATGGCAAAACCCGTGGTGTTGATTTTGCCGGCATGGTGAAGTCATTAGAGTCATTCCCAAAGAACACTACTGTGCTCTTGCATGCATGCTGCCACAACCCAACAGGCGCGGATATTACTGAAGACCAATGGCGTCAGGTGATTGATATCTGCAAAAACAAGGGTCTGATTCCCTTCCTAGATGTTGCTTACCAAGGCTTTGCAGCCGGAATTGAGCAAGATGGTATTGCAGTGCGACTCTTTGCACAGTCCGGCATGTCCTTCTTTATATCAAGCTCTTTCTCTAAGTCATTCTCACTCTATGGTGAGCGTGTAGGCGCCTTGTCTATCGTGACACAAAGCAAAGATGAATCTACTCGCGTACTCTCACAATTAAAGCGTGTGATTCGTACTAACTATTCCAATCCTCCAACTCACGGCGCTGCCATTGCTGCGGCTGTTTTGAATTCTCCAGAATTGCGTAAGCTCTGGGAAGATGAGTTGGCAGAAATGCGTGACCGCATTAAAGCAATGCGTCATGGTCTCGTTGAAAAACTCGCTACTGCTGGTGTAAAGCAAGATTTTGCTTTTATCGAACAGCAACGGGGAATGTTTTCTTACTCAGGCTTAACAGCTGAGCAAGTTGATCGCTTACAGAAAGAAGATGGCATTTATGCTCTCTCTACTGGACGCATTTGTGTTGCGGCGCTCAATACCAAAAATATTGATAAAGTAGCCAAAGCAATCGCCCGCGTTTTAGGATAACAAGCGGATATACAGAATTACAGGAGCTAGAATGTTATATCAGTTACACGAGTTCCAAACAGCCTTACTTCAACCGCTCAGCTCATGGGCGCGAGCAGCTTCTGAGGCATTCATCAATACCTCTAATCCCGCATCTATGGTTCCAGGATCTGAGCGTTTAGCTGCTAGCTATGAACTTTTGTATCGCTTAGGTAAAAACTATAAAAAACCTGAGTTTGGTATTCGCTCAGTGCAAGCACATGGCCAAGAAGTAGCCATACATGAAAGGACTATTGTTGCAAAACCTTTTTGTAATTTAGTTCGCTTCAAACGCTTTGCAGATGATGTAGAAACTATTAAGAGTCTCAAGGATGATCCGGTTGTATTGGTAGTTGCTCCTATGTCTGGGCATCATGCTACCTTGTTGCGAGATACGGTTCGCACTCTGCTACAGGACCATAAGGTTTACATTACCGACTGGATTGATGCACGCAATGTTCCAGTGGCAGATGGTGAGTTTGGCCTAGATGACTACGTTCACTATATCCAAGAATTTATCCGTGTCATTGGTGCAGAAGATTTGCATGTGATTTCTGTTTGTCAGCCTACTGTTCCAACCCTAGGCGCTATCTCTTTAATGGCTTCTGCTGGTGAAGTCACGCCTGTATCGATGGTCATGATGGGCGGTCCAATTGATGCCCGCAAATCACCGACTGCAGTAAATAACTTAGCTGAACAAAAATCATATGATTGGTTCCAAAGTCATGTGATTTATAAAGTACCGCCAAGCTATCCTGGCGTGGGTCGTAAAGTTTATCCAGGCTTCTTACAGCACACTGGCTTTATCGCCATGAATCCGCAAAACCATTTGCAATCTCATTGGGATTACTTCCAAGACCTCGTTCGGGGTGACGAACAAGATACCGAATCACATATTCGTTTCTATGATGAGTACAACGCTGTTCTAGACTTAGATGCAAAGTTCTACCTAGATACCATTAAGACTGTTTTCCAAGATTACGCCTTGCCAAATGGCACCTGGGAAGTAGCGGGTGATCTCGTCAAACCACAAGACATTACTAAGACAGCACTTCTAACAGTAGAAGGTGAGCTAGACGATATCTCTGGTAGCGGACAAACTCGCTCAGCGCATGGCTTATGTGTTGGCATTCCAAAAGAACATAAAGCCCATTACGAAGTAGCTGGCGCTGGTCACTACGGTATCTTTGCTGGTCGCCGTTGGCGTGATAAGGTTTATCCAAAGATTAAGTCTTTCATTCGCGAACATCAAGTTGCGCACAATAGAACTCACGCAAGACCTCCTAAATTAGAAGGCTCTAACTAAGTATCAATGAGTGGGGGCCAAGGCCCTCACTTTTTTTAGTTCACTATCTAGTAATGAAGACCACTCAAGCGAACGAACTTGCTGATCGCTTAGAGGATGCCCTTCCTCAAACCCAATGCACTAAATGTGGCTATCCCGATTGCCGTGGCTATGCAGAAGCAATGGCCAGTGGTGAAGCTTTACCCAATCGTTGCCCGCCGGGAGGGGTTGATGGAATTGCACGCCTAAGTAAAATCCTTACCCCAATTTATCCATCAGATGCTTTTGAGCTGCACCCCACGATTGATCCTGACTGCGGTATTGAGCGCCCCAGACCAGTAGCTTTTATTGATCCCCAAAAATGTATTGGCTGTACGCTATGTATTCAGGCATGCCCTGTCGATGCCATTGTCGGTGCCTCAAAACAAATGCATATTGTTTTAACGCAGTGGTGCACTGGTTGCGATCTTTGCATTCCGCCCTGCCCTGTTGATTGCATCAGCATGATTGATGTCACGGGTAATCAAACGGGCTGGGATGCCTGGTCACAAGATCTAGCCGATATCTCACGACAGCGTTATCACGAGCGAGAGCAGCGCCTTCATAGAGAGCAAAAAGATAATGATGAACGTTTAGCCAAAAAAGCTGCGGCTAAATTAATCGCGGTGAATGCTGACAATCCAACATCAGATGAGCAAAAGAAAGAGCAAGAACGTAAACGCGCCATTATTGCTGCTGCAATTGCACGTGCTGAGCAACAGAAATGATGAATCCTGAAAAACGGCGTGCTTTTTTTGAGCAACTCAAGGCCAATAATCCCAAACCGACAACTGAACTAGAGTACAGCTCGCCATTTGAGCTGCTGATTGCAGTATTACTTTCAGCGCAAGCGACTGATGTATCCGTTAATAAAGGGACGCGCAAACTCTTTAAGATTGCCAATAC
>CAIVXR010000127.1 GCA_903909925.1 uncultured beta proteobacterium
GCCAAAGCCATTTAGGACTAGCCCAAAATAGGCTGAGACTGATACAATCTTCTTTTTTCGCAATTAATGGAGTTATGTCATGGCAAAAGTTTGCCAAGTCACTGGGAAGAAGCCGATGGTTGGCAACAATGTATCCCATGCAAACAATAAAACGAAGCGTCGCTTTTTGCCGAATTTGCAAAACCGTCGTTTCTGGGTTGAATCTGAAAACCGTTGGATTAGCTTGCGCTTAACCAATGCTGGTTTGCGCGTTATCGACAAGAACGGCATCGATGCTGTGTTGTCTGATTTACGTGCACGTGGCGAAATTTAAGGAGCGCGCAAATGGCTAAGGGCGGCAGAGAAAAAATCAAGTTAGAGTCATCAGCAGGTACTGGTCACTTCTATACAACTTCAAAAAACAAGCGTACGAAGCCTGAGAAGATGGAGATCATGAAGTTTGATCCAACAATTCGCAAGCACGTTGCTTACAAAGAAACAAAGCTAAAGTAATTTACTTCCAGCAAATAAAAAACCCGCTACATTAGCGGGTTTTTTATTGCCTAGAAACTAGCACTAAGCTAAGTTACGCGTAACGCCGTAATCTCAAAGAGAACTCACGAAGATTTGTTAGGCCACTTTCCTCGGCACGCTGACACCAAGCATGTAACTGCGCAACCAATTGCTCTCTGGTAGCGTTAGAGCGGCCCCAGATCGCCTGGAGATCGCGGCGCATTTCAATCATCTTGCGTAGCTGTGCATTGCTTGCCATAAGTTCTTCTAACTTCGCTTTCTCTTCTTCACTCAGACGTGACTCATCTTTAGCTAACCAAGTACGCGCGTCACTTAAATGGGAAGCAAGAACTTGCATATGTTGCGCTTCATTACTAAAAAAGTTACGCAATGTTTTGCTGTAGCGAGCCATGATTTCATAACGATTGGCAATGATGGCTTCGAGAGTATTGTGGTCGGCAGGACGTAAATCGCTCAGTACCGGTTTTGGTGGGGTTTTCTTAACATCAGCTAAACCCACAGCGCTCATCATCTGAATGTACATCCAACCAATATCAAACTCGTACCATTTATTTGATAACTTGGCGCTAGTAGCAAAGGTGTGGTGATTGTTATGAAGCTCTTCGCCGCCGATCAAAATTCCCCAAGGAATAATATTTGTAGAGGCATCTTCACAATCGTAATTACGATAGCCCCAAAAGTGGCCGATACCGTTAATGACACCGGCCGCGGTAATTGGAATCCACAACATTTGAACAGCCCAAACCGTCAAGCCAATACCGCCAAATAAAAACACATCGATGATGAGCATGATGGCAACGCCCTGCCAAGAAAACTTGGAGTAGATATTGCGCTCAAGCCAATCATCAGGCGTACCGTGACCAAACTTTTGCATGGTCTCTTGATTCTTCGCTTCATTTTTATAAAGCTCTGCACCACGAGAAAGCACGGTGCTAATCCCCAAAATTACTGGGCTATGGGGATCATCAACCGTCTCGCATTTAGCGTGATGCTTACGATGAATCGAGGCCCACTCTTTGGTCACCATCCCGGTAGTAAGCCAGAGCCAAAAACGGAAGAAATGAGAAACAATCGGGTGCAAATCCAAGGCACGATGCGCTTGGCAACGATGCAAAAAGATGGTGACCGCAGCGATAGTGATATGAGTGGCTACTAGCGTAAAAGCAGTAATTTGCCACCAAGACCAATCGAGATAGCCATTGGCTAGCCAATTGAGAAATAAATCAAAACCTGAGCTTAAAGCTGTATTCAAAAGTGCATCCCTAAAGAGGTCTAAACCTTTATTTTAATTCTTTCGCAGGTTTCTTGGTTTTGACTTTGACCTCTTTTTCAGGGCCCGGAGCGAGAGCGGCGGCCTTCTTTTGGAAAACAGCCCCAAAAAAGCCATCCGTCCCATGAATATGAGGCCAAAGCTGCCACCAAGGATTATCTGGACTGCAACCTAAAGGTAGCTTGTCTTTTGGAAAGAGCGGCTTGAGAGCTTCGGCTGCAGGAACCACCTCAAATTGAGGGTGCTTTGCCAGAAAATCCTCCGCAATCGCTTGATTTTCTTGAGGCAAAAGACTGCAAGTGGCATAAACCAAACGACCGCCTGGTTTTAATAACCGGGCAGCAGAAGCCAGAATATTCATTTGCTTTTGATTGAGCTCTAAAACCCCTGTTGGGGTTTGGCGCCACTTGAGATCTGGATTACGTCGCAAGGTACCCATTCCACTGCAAGGGGCATCTACCAGGACGCGATCAATCTTTCCTGCCAAACGCTTGATCTTGGCGTCGTTCTCGCTATCAATCCATACAGGATGCACATTAGACAGACCACTGCGGGCCTGCCTTGGCTTCAAATTGGCCAAACGACGTTCTGATGTATCAAATGCATAGAGGCGCCCTGTAGAGCGCATAAGGGCTCCAATCGCTAAGGTCTTTCCCCCTGCACCAGCGCAAAAGTCAACCACCATCTCGCCACGCTTAGGGGCAAGTAAATAAGCGAGGAGCTGACTGCCTTCATCCTGAACTTCAAACATGCCTGCTTTAAATCCAGCTGTATTTTGTAAAGCAGGCTTACCCATTATGCGCACACCATCTGGTGCGTATGGAGTTGGAATAGCTTGATAGCGACCACCCAATGCGTTCATCTGTACTAGCAATTCATCGCGATTGGTTTTCATGGTGTTGGCACGTAAATCTAATAGTGCGGGATGCATTAATGATTTTGCTAACTCTTCCCGCGTTTCTTCGCCTGGATATTTTCCAAACGCATCCCATAACCACTCCGGTAAATTATTGCGAACGAGGGGATTTAAGGCAGCAGGATCTACTGTCGAAAAACGTTGCAACCATTCATATTCACCGGGTTTTAGGACGTGCGCCAAATCTGCGATGGCACTTTCGGCACGGTTGGCAGAACCTAAACCACCTTCAGATAGCGCAGACAGCAAACCCAGTAGAGCTAAGCGTCTAGCCTGAGATCCCTCGCCACTAGAAGCAAATTGTGAGAACTCATTTTTACGACGCAAAATTGCAAAAGCACTCTCAGCAATCAATGCACGATCACGGTTACCAAGCTGAGGCTCAGCACGAAAATAGCGACTGAC
>CAIVXR010000128.1 GCA_903909925.1 uncultured beta proteobacterium
CTATTTTACAGAATATCTAGATTTTTCCAGTAATCCAGTAAGCAAAAAGACCAATTATTTCGTGAACCAGCATATTCCAGTTTTGGGCCCCATCCACCAAATCAAATGCAGTCCACTGAAGGCTATTGGCTGTTTGGTAATCCACCGGGACAGGAATGATATTTAGACCCTGCTTTTGAAAAATCTTCACCGATCGATACATGTGGTTTGCTGAAGTGATTAAAAGCCATGGTTTTGCGGGTTTATCTTTCTCAATTTCTGCAATCATGGGCTTCATAAAAATTACGTTTTCATAAGTATTGCGAGATTGGTTTTCGTAATAGCACGTTCTATCGGCTAAACCCTGCTCTTGAATCAGTTGCTTAAATGCATCTGCCTCAGATATACCTCTTGGCGTAATGCGCCCAGAAAACCCACTGAAGATAAAAGGTAAATCTGGATACTTTCTAATAAGCTCAAAAGCTTTGGTGACACGCTCTGCAGATGAGTAAATAGTGATCTCGCCACGGTCCACTGCGATTTCCCCGCCTTCAACTGCGCCACCCAAAATAATGATTCCGCCAATATCGCCTTCTGATAGCTTTGCAATTTCCGTCTTTGGAACTACGTCCTCAAGAGGTCTTAGAAAAACTTCAGAGGCAGGTAACCAGCCCACAATTAGCAAATCAAGCAGAGCAAGAACTAAAAAACGTTTGCAAAGCTGGGGTTTTCTCAAGCCCAAAAAGAGCAGCCCAAAGAAAATGAAAATGATCACCCAATTGAGGGGCTCAATGCAAAACTGTACTACCTTCGAGAGAATAAAAAAGATCGTATCCATGATTAGCATCGATCTTAACCTGCTAGACTGCCTGCCTTCAGCAACCCCATCAAATTAGCCCTAATATAGAGGCTATGCAAAAAGCTCTTGTCTGGTTACGCCGTGATCTTCGTCTTTATGACAATGCAGCCCTTTCACACGCCCTCAAAGAGGCTAAACAGGTCTGGCTCACCTTTATTTTTGATACCGATATTTTGAAACCTCTGATTCAGGGGGAGTTAGATGCCAAAGGTTTAAAGCATGAGCGCCGGGTTGACTTTATTTGGCAAGGACTAAAACAAATAGATGATGAGCTACGCGCTTTGGGTGGGGGCCTGATCGTTCGCTTTGGCAAACCTGTCGAATGCATCCCGCAGATTGCCAAAGAACTTGGTGTGGATGCCATCTTTGCTAATCATGATTATGAGCCATCGGCCATTGCGAGAGATCACTCCGTTAAAGTTCTTCTCGAGAAACTTGGTATTCAGTTTGAAGACTTCAAAGATCAAGTCATTTTTGAGAAGAAAGAAATTCTTACGAACTCGAATACTGTTTTTTCAATCTTTACACCCTATAAAAATAATTGGCTCAAAACGCTCCAAGATAAAGATTTGGCAGCATATGAATGCAAGCCTAAGCCTGGCCAATTTGCTGTCATCCCCAAAAAGCTAGATACCCCATTCCCCTCTTTAGAGTCCATGGGCTTTTGTGCTACCGGCATTGAATCGTATCTTCCACCAGGTTCTGAGGGTGGGCAAGCATTTCTAAAAGACTTCCTATCTCGCATTGATCAATACCAAATCGGCAGAGACTTTCCTGCTATTAAAGGTGTTAGTTATCTATCAACGCATTTGCGTTTTGGCATGCTCTCGATTAGAGGTTTAGTGCGCGAAGCTCATCGTCGTATGCTTGCTGGCAGTATGGGCGCTACGATTTGGTTAAGCGAATTGATTTGGCGCGATTTCTATTTCATGATTTTGGCTAATCATCCAAGGCTAGCTAAAGGCGCTTCTTTTAAGCCCGACTATGACAACATTGTTTGGGAAAGTGGCGCTAATGCAAAAAAACTCTTCACAGCTTGGCGTGAAGGTAAAACAGGTTACCCACTGGTTGACGCAGCAATGTACCAACTTAATCAAAGTGGCTATATGCACAATCGCTTGCGCATGGTGGTAGCTAGCTTTCTCACTAAAGATCTGGGTATAGATTGGCGCTGGGGAGAAGCTTATTTTGCCGAGCACCTCAATGACTTTGAGCTTTCATCCAATAATGGTGGCTGGCAATGGGCCTCTTCATCCGGCTGCGATGCTCAGCCCTATTTCCGTATCTTTAACCCGATTACTCAATCTGAAAAGTTCGATTCTGAGGGTAAATTTATCCGGCGCTATTTACCACAGCTTGATAAGCTCTCAAAAAAATCAATCCATGCTCCTTGGCAAGCGGGCCATATTGAACTTGAGGCTGCTGGTGTAGTTCTAGGTAGAGACTATCCTTTGCCTGTAGTTGATCACGATGAGGCGCGCAAAAAAACTTTGCTGCGCTATAGCGTAGTCAAGAAAGTAAGTCAGTAAAGATCTAAGGCTGCCTTTTCCGCTAAGATAGGGTATGAACAAAATCTATGCGGTGGGCGATGTTCAAGGATGTGGCCCCTCACTCCAAGCCTTAGTAAAAAAACTTCCTAAAAAATCAAATCTGATTTTCTTGGGAGACCTAGTCAATCGTGGCCCCGACTCCCTAGGCGCATTAAGACAACTCAAATCTCTTCAAGAATCTGGCCGCGCTGAGTGCATCTTAGGCAATCACGATCTTCATCTATTAGCTATTGATGCTGGATTGCGCAAAACTAAAGGTTTAGATACGGTTGATGCGATCCTGAAAGCACCTGATCGCAAGGAACTTATCGATTGGATACGACATCGCCCTATGGCACTTAGTAATGGCAAAGTGCTAACTGTACATGCTGGCGTACTTCCCCAGTGGGACCTACAGCAAACTATTGAATGTGCGCAAGAAGTTGAGAAGGCACTACGCAGTAAATCCTATAAAGAATTTTTAGCCAATATGTATGGCAATACTCCAAATAAATGGAGTAATTCATTGAAGGGTTATGAGCGTTTACGACTCATCACTAATACGCTTACCCGTATGCGTTTTTGTACACCTAGCGGACAGATGGAATTTGAAAGTAAAGAAGGATTGGAAGATGGTCCTAAAGGCTACATCCCTTGGTTTAATACCCCTAAGCGTAAAACCACCGATACCCTCATTTACTTTGGCCATTGGTCTACATTGGGTCTACTAAGACATAACAATGTCATTGGCCTAGATACTGGCTGCGTATGGGGTGGCAAATTAACCGCACTGGAAATTGCCGACTCCAATAGAGACTCTAAAAGTCTTGAAATTATTCAGGTGGATGGCTATGACCACCCACTTCGAATGTAACTACTTCCTTACTTTAGAGCTTCTTGAATGAGCTCTCGGCTGCGGCAATGATGGCGTTCACCACTTCATTGTCATGCGCAATCGAAGTAAATCCAGCCTCGTAGGCTGATGGCGCAAGATATACGCCTTCAGCTAACATGAAATGAAAGAATTTCTTGAACGCTTCGATGTCAGATTTGGTAACTGCTTCATAAGAAGTCGGAATCTGGCTGGTAAAGTAAAAACCAAACATGCCACCAACACTATCGACTGCAAATGGAACGCCTGCTTTATCGGCCGCTTGCTTTAAACCAGCCATCAACTTTTCAGTTTGACCAGCAAGACACTCGTAGAAGCCTTCTCGAGAAATAATCTCCAAGGTTTTAAGGCCGGCTGCTACTGCTACTGGATTGCCAGACAAGGTACCGGCCTGGTAAACACTTCCCAGTGGCGCAAGCTTTGACATGATTTCTTTTTTACCGCCAAAGGCTGCCATAGGCATCCCTCCGCCCATCACCTTACCCAAGCAAGTCAAGTCAGGAGTAATTCCTTGCAGAGACTGAGCGCCTCCCAAAGCAACCCTAAAGCCAGTCATCACCTCGTCATAAATTAAAACGCTGCCATGCTTGCTAGTGAGACTACGAATCGCAGATAAAAATGCTTTTGAAGGCTGGATTAAGTTCATATTGCCAGCAATGGGCTCTATGATCACTGCCGCAATCTGATCACCCTGCTTTTTAAAAACTTCTTCGATTGCAGCCACATCGTTGTATGGCAATACCAATGTGTGCTTCACTAAATCTTGTGGGACACCGCCAGAAGATGGCGCATTTTGAGTGGAGTCAGCGAAAGTCAACAAGCCTGAGCCTGCCTTCACTAAAAGACTATCTGCATGACCGTGATAGCAACCTTCAAACTTAATAATTAAGTCTCGGCCGGTATAGCCACGAGCAAGGCGCAAGGCGCTCATGGTTGCCTCAGTGCCGCTCGAAACCATCCGTACTTGCTCAACGCTAGGCATTAGTGCACAAATGCGTTCAGCCAACTCGATCTCGCCTTCAGTTGGAGCGCCGTAACTAAAGCTCGTTTCTGCCGCTTTTTGGACTGCCTCTACCACCTCTGGATTTGCATGGCCAACGATCATGGGGCCCCAAGACATAATCAAATCGATATAACGCTTGTTCTCTGCATCCCAAAAGTAAGGGCCTTTAGCTTTGGTAACAAAGCGGGGTGTACCGCCTACCTGACGAAAAGCCCGCACCGGAGAATTCACACCCCCAGGTATTGTCTTTTGTGCCCGCTCAAATAAAACTTCGTTTTGATCTACTTTTGCCACAGTCAATTCCTAATTAAATTGCCATCATTTCAAAATCATCTTTGCGAGCACCGCATTCCGGACAAGTCCAATTCATCGGCACATCTTTCCAGAGAGTGCCTGGAGCAATACCCTCATCAGGCAAACCAGCAGATTCATCATAGACCCAACCACAAATGAGGCACATATATGTTTTAAATTCCATTAACCAAATCTCCGCTCTATTTCTTGACTAGTAGTTTTATTCTAAAGCACCTAGTCTTCGCTTGAAGAAGGACGCTTAGCATGCATCTCAAATTTAAACAAACGACACTCGAGTGGTCCATTAAACAATGGGGTGCGCTTAGATTCTTTGATACGCAATTGCCCTGGTAAAGCCATATCGGCAGTCAATACAAAGATATGCCATCCACCAAAAGCATCTTTAAGGTGTTGGCCAAATTGGCGCAAGAATTCTACAAACTTGGGATCTTGCTCCTCCTGGGCTTGTAGTTTTTTCAAAGATTCACGACTAGAGCGCTTAGCACTTTGACGACCGGTTTCTAAATTCATCTCAAAGCGGTTGTCTGGCTCAGCACCATAATCAGCATCACGATCCTGATCGCCGCCTCCCCTGCCACCTTTAATGACAAGACGCTCACCATACGGTGGGTTTAATAACATCACACCTTCTTTAGTATTTACCGGAGGTTTACTTGCCAGAGCATCGACTTGGCGCACAAGCGGCTGGTCTGGCAATTGCGCTCTCTGCCAATTACCTCTAAACATAGAGACTAATTTTTCATTAATATCGCCACCGCTAATTCTTAATGAATCGACATCAGGGTATTGCTTACGCTTTTCTAAAATATTTGCAAGCGCAGCTTCTTTTAAATTAGCCCAACGTTTTTGCTCTGCAGCCTCATTAAATGGCTTCAGTCTTTGAAAACCAAAACCATTTGCAGAAGTGACTAGTGGGCGATAGGCCAATCTACTAGGTTTAGTATCGTCGCCATACATTCCCGCCCGAATTGCTCCTGGCGGAATAGCTAAGGCTATCTGAGCAGCTTCGATTAAAAAGGTGCCACTACCGCACATGGGGTCAAATAAAGACTGGCCTGGCTTCCAGGCTGTAATTGACAAAATACCGGCAGCTAAATTTTCCTTAAGGGGTGCATCACCCTTTTCATCGCGCCAACCACGCTTAAAGAGAGCCTCACCTGAGGTATCTAAATAGATCGTGATTTGGGTGGCAGTTAAATGTGCTTGCACACGTACATCTGGAAAAGCCGTATCAATACTAGGACGGTCGCCAGTGACATCGCGTAAGCGATCCACGATCGCATCTTTAATTTTCAGCGTAGCAAAGTTCAAACTCTTCAATGGAGACCGATGCGCTGTTACATCAACACGTAATGTTTGCTGAGAGGTGAACCAATCCTCCCAAGCTAAGCCGCTGGCCAATTTATAAAGATCTTCTTCTTGCCTATAGGGTGCTTGAGCCATCTGCAATAAAACACGGCTAGCAATCCTTGAATGTAAATTTAGAGCCATGGCTGCAGAAATTGGTGCTGCAAGACCGATTCCGCCAGTAGGGCTAGTTGGGGTTGGATCAATTACCCAGGCTCCCAGAGCTTTGGAATCAGGACGCCCGGCAATTTCTGCGAGCTCCTGAGCAAGCGGTACTTCTAAACCGCCTGGACAAACAACAAAAAATCTCATGGGGCTAACAGTCTAAAAAGGGTAATCAAAAATACAGAGATCGTAGTGTTCAGCAGAACTCAGGGTTTAAAAAGCACTAATGCAACAATAACGACCAGCAAAATTACTGGCACCTCATTGAACCAGCGATACCAAATACCTGACTTCGTATTCACACCAGATCGAAACTTCTTGAGCAAGCTATAGCAAATGTGGTGGTAAGCGATAAGTAAGAGAACAAAAAATAACTTTACATGCATCCAGACATCGCCAACGCCAACACCAAAGTAAAGCCAGAGAGTCATCCCAAGTAATACAGCTGGTACAGCCAAGATAGTCATAAAGCGATAGAGGCGATCAGCCATCCCTAAGAGACGCGTGTAAGCATCAGGATTTTTTTCATCGGCCAAATTCACAAAGATACGCGGCAAATAAAATAAGCCTGCAAACCACGAGGTAATCAAAACGATATGGAAAGTTTTAACCCAGAGGTAAGAGTTATTCATATTTTTAGCTACGAATCTCGCCATGGCCCATGACGATGTATTTAAGTGAGGTCAAGCCATCTAAGCCAACTGGCCCACGGGCATGCAGCTTATCATTAGAAATACCAATCTCTGCACCTAAGCCATATTCAAAGCCATCTGCAAAACGAGTGCTGGTATTCACCATCACACTTGCGCTGTCAACTTCGCGCAAGAAACGATCTGCCTGAGCTTGGTTATTAGTAATAATTGCATCAGTATGCTTACTGCCATAGCGCTCAATATGATTCATGGCCTCATCGATATCAGTTACTGTCTTAATAGACAAAATTGGAGCCAAATATTCTGTATGCCAATCTTCTTCAGTAGCATCAACTAAATCTTTAAAGCCATTTGACTCAAGTGTTTTACGAGTTAGCTTATCTACTCTTAATTCCACGCCTTTGTCTTGATAAATCTTACAAAGCGTTGGCAACACCTTCTGTGCAACATCTTGGTTCACCAAAAGGGTTTCCATCGCATTACATGGGGCGTAACGTTGAGTTTTAGCGTTATCACAGACCTTGATCGCCATCGTAATATCAGCATCAGCATCAATATAGGTATGGCAGATACCATCTAAATGCTTAATCATTGGCACGCGCGCTTCAGCCATTAGGCGCGCAATCAAGCTCTTACCACCGCGCGGAACGATCACATCGATATATTGAGTCATCGTAATCATTTCACCAACAGCACTTCGGTCTGTCGTAGTAACAACTTGCACAGCATCTTTAGGCAAGCTAGCTGCGGCTAAGCCTTCTTGAATGATTTGTGCCAGCACAGTATTAGAATCAATAGCCTCAGAACCACCACGCAAGATCACTGCATTACCTGATTTCAGACAAAGAGCCGCTGCATCAATTGTTACATTTGGTCGTGACTCATAGATGATGCCAATCACACCTAATGGCACACGCATTTGGCCAATTTCAATACCAGAGGCTTGCTTCTGAAATGCACTGATCTTCCCAATCGGATCATCCAGAGAAACAATTTGCTCAAGGCCTAGAGCCATGGTTTCGATAGTCTTGGGCGTCATCGTCAGGCGATCTACGAAAGCAGCATCTTGGCCATTTACTTTTGCGCGTTCTACATCAATCTGATTGACCTTCTGAATCTCACCTACTTTTTGACGGATAAGCTTAGCAATATGTAAAAGCGCTTGATTTTTTTGCTCAGAAGATGCGCGTGCCATTGCGCGCGATGCACTACGTGCTCGCTTGCCAATATCTTGCATCATTTCTTGAATATTTAAACTCATTGCTGCGCTCGTCTTCCTAACTGTCTAAACCATTACCGTAGTAAATTACCAACCAAACGTAAACCATCCCATGGATCTGCGGGCAGTTCGGCTGCATGCAGCCCTTTTGACTGTCGATCCAAATCTGCAGCAACTTGCATTGCCCTACGCAGCTTTAGAGGCTGTACCCTTCTAATTGCAGCTGGGTATAAACGCTCTTTATTGCCCCAAATCCGATTATTCCGCAACAGCTGCTGTACAGACTCGCCAGCATCACTTGCAGCCTTTAATTTAGATAGTAGCCGAAGCTCTTCAGTTACGCTCCACAAAATCAACACCAAAGGCTCACCCTCGCCTTTTAAGCCATCTAACATACGATTTAGCCTTGGTAAATCGCCAGCTAGCATCGCCTCAGTCAATTCAAAAACGTTATAGCGTGCCACCTTCAATATAGAAGAACGAATTTGCTCTTCAGTCAATTTGCCAGCAGGATATAACAAGCCTAATTTCAATATCTCTTGATGGGCAGCAATAAGATTGCCCTCAACCTGATCAGCAATAAATTCTAAGGCGCGCTGACCTTCGGGTCCAGCCTCGACTTCTTGAGATTGCTTTTTTAATCTGCCAGCAATCCATTGGGGTAAATGACCGCGATCCAAGGTATCCACCTGAATAGCCATACCAGCATCATCTAGGGTGGTAAACCAAGCCGAAGTCTTCGTTTTTCCATCCAGTCTTGGCAGCACAATACAAACTACGGTATCAGGTCCATCAGCACCATCTTGCTGAGATGCTATTTGTGCAGCAAATTGTTTTAAAGCGTCTGCTCCATCTCGACCAGGCTTACCAGTGGGTATACGTAACTCAAGCCAACGTTTATCACCAAACAAAGACATCGTTTGGCCAGCATTCATTAAGGCACTCCAGTCAAACCCGCGTTCTTGCACCATGACTTCACGCTCAGTAAAGCCTAATTTTTTGGCGGTTGAACGCAATTGATCCATTGCTTCCATCATCAATAAGGGTTCGTCGCCACTAAAAACATAGAGCGGCAACATAACACTGCCAGTACTCAATAATTTGAGATGTGCTTGCAAGGCATCAACTTTGACCATGCGAGTTCTCTATCCGTCCTTAGAAAGATCTTGCTTGTGGATTCTTAGATGCAGCAGAAATACGACGCAAGATCTGCACAGCCAAGTCTTTACGCATCAAGGTTAAAAACTGTGCCTGTTGTACGTCAGTTGCAAGAACGGTAGTGTTCGAGAAGTCCATATCTCTAGTTATATAGATTTCACTATCAGGAATAATATCGGCTCCTGCAAGATCATATGCTCTAAAGGTCACTCGTATAGTTAAACGATAGGCGGATATTTGTCCATTAGAGCTATAAGCCAAAATTTCTCGGCCGTTAATTTCGTTACTAATATCTAAAATTAGATCGGCATCTTTAGGATTGATGGCTACTTTAACGTCAGTGCCAGTCAAAATTGCAGCCTGCAGATCATTACGCAATGGAGGCGATGGATTGCCTGTAATCGCAATCACTTTGAAAGGTAAATCTACCATGCCACGCATGCGATAACCACAGGCGATCAATCCACTCAATGGCGCTATAGCTATTGCACCCAGCAATGTACGTCGAATGTAATTTACGCTCATCTATTGACTTTCTTTTAGGCCACAATATTCACTAGGCGGCCTGGAACAACAATCACTTTCTTAGGTGCGCCACCATTAAGAGCCTTAGCTGCTGGCTCACTTTGTAATGCCAAGGCCTCGATCTGCTCTTTACCAGCATCTGCTGGAACACAAATATCACCGCGCAACTTGCCATTAATTTGCAGCATCAGAGTGATCTCAGTTTGAACTAGCGCAGCTTCATCAACCACAGGCCAAGATGCATCCAAAAGCGGACCGAAGGTCTTTGTGTAGCCAATGTCTTTCCAAAGCACATGGGTTAAATGAGGAACTACGGGATACAGAATTCGCAACAAAATCCCTAAGCACTCACGCAATACTGAAGGGCTAATCGCAGCTTCTTGATCCAACTTGATTGGCTCAAGCACATTGAGCATCTTCATCGCCGCTGAAACTACAGTGTTGTATTGGCGGCGTTGATAGTCAAAATTAGCCTGTTTCAAAATTGTATGCACTTCACGGCGTAACTCTTGATCAGCATCGCTCAAATTTTTAGGCACAGAATCTTGTGCATCACGAATAGCACTAGCCTGACTACTCGAGTACATCCAAACACGGCGCAAGAAGCGTGAAGCCCCATCAACACCAGCCCCAGACCATTCCAACTGCTGCTCTGGTGGCGCTGCAAACATCACAAATAAACGGGCAGTATCAGCACCATACTGATCAATCAAGGCCTGAGGGTCTACCCCATTGTTTTTACTCTTAGCCATCTTCTCAACACCGCCAACAATCACAGGAGTGTTTGATGAATCGCCCTTCAACTTGGCGCCTTTGGGTCGACCTTTTTCATCAAGATCTAATTCAACATCTAGAGGATTGAGCCACGTTTTTTTACCAGAGGCATCCTCAGAGTAATAAGTCTCATTGAGTACCATGCCTTGAGTTAACAAATTCTGGAATGGCTCATCAAAAGTAATGAGATTAAGGTCACGCATGACCTTCGTCCAAAAGCGCGCATACAGTAAATGCAAAATCGCATGCTCAATGCCGCCAATATATTGATCCATCGGCATCCAATACTCATTGCGCCCATCTACCATCGCTTTGGCATTGGGGCCGGTGTAGCGCATGAAATACCAAGAGGAATCTACGAAGGTATCCATGGTGTCAGTCTCGCGACGAGCGGGCTTGCCACACTTGGGGCACTTTACATTTAGAAAATCTGCACGTTTATTCAATGGATTACCGCTACCATCTGGCACGCAATCCTCTGGCAATATCACTGGCAAATCAGATTCAGGAACAGGCACAGCGCCACAACCTGGATTTACATCATCACCGCAATGAATAATTGGTATTGGAGTACCCCAATAACGCTGACGAGAAATTCCCCAATCACGTAAACGATAGGTAGTCTTAATTTCACCAACACCCATCTTTTCTAAATCTTTTGCAACTGCGCCTACTGCCTCTTCATGAGAAAGGCCATCGTATTGATCGCTATTGAAACAAACTACACCTTCTTTTTGGGCATACCAGTCTTCCCAGCGACTAGCATTGAAGATTGGTGACTCACCCTTAAGTGCAATCACTTGCTTAATAGGCAAATCGTATTTAAGTGCAAAAGCAAAATCACGCTCATCATGGGCAGGTACGCCCATCACTGCACCATCGCCATACGACATCAAAACATAATTACCAACCCAAACGGGGACTGGCTCATGCGTTAAAGGATGCGTAACGTAAAGACCTGTAAACATCCCTTCTTTTTCTTGGGTGGCTAAGTCAGCCTCAATCACACTACCTGTTTTACATTTCTCAATAAAGGTAGCTAACGCTGGATTATTAGCTGCAGCTTTAGCCGCCAAAGGATGTTCTGCTGCCACAGCACAAAATGTGACACCCATAATAGTGTCGGCTCTGGTTGTGAAAACGTACAAAAGACCATCTTGAATAAACTTGCCCTGTTCATCAGCGATTTCATGCTTAAAAGCAAAACGCACACCACGACTTTTACCAATCCAATTTTGTTGCATAGTTTTGACACGCTCAGGCCAACCTAATACATCCAAACCCGTAAGTAGTTGCTCTGCATACGCAGTAATGTTGAAGTAATAACCTGGAATTTCACGCTTTTCAACCAGCGCACCGGAGCGCCAGCCACGACCATCGATCACTTGCTCATTAGCCAAAACTGTTTGATCAATTGGATCCCAATTGACTACTTGAGTTTTGCGATAGGCAATACCTTTTTCAAGCATCTTCAAAAAAAGCCATTGATTCCAGCGATAGTAATCAGGATTACAGGTGGCCACTTCACGTGACCAGTCAATAGCAAGACCCATCGCGACCATTTGCTTTTTCATATAAGCAATGTTGTCGTAAGTCCATTTTGCTGGGGGTACTTTATTCTGAATCGCTGCATTTTCAGCAGGCATCCCAAAAGCATCCCAACCCATTGGCATTAAAACGTTATAGCCCTGCATGCGAAGCTGACGAGCCATCACATCATTGATAGTGTAGTTACGTACATGCCCCATATGCAACTTACCGGATGGGTAAGGCAGCATAGAACAAGCGTAATACTTTGGTTTTTTCTTGCCTGCGAGATCTACAGCATTCTCAGAGACTTGATAGACTTGCGCACTTTCCCAATCAGCTTGCGCTGCCGCTTCAATACTGCGGTAGTCGTAATCCTTACTCATTCCAGAAAACTCTTTTCTTTTATTTTTATTAGTTAGCTGATCGCTGAATACCGGCTCTTATTTGCGTAAACCTAAAACATCTTGCATATCGTATAAGCCGGAAGCTTGCGCCTGCAAGAAACGTGCGGCTCGTAATGAACCCTGCGCATATGATTGGCGACTAGAAGACTTATGGCTAATTTCAATACGCTCACCATCACCTGCAAACAGGACTGTGTGATCGCCCACTATATCGCCACCTCGAATTGTTGCAAATCCGATTGAGCCTTCTTTACGTTCGCCAGTATGGCCCTCGCGTGCATATACAGCAAGATCATCTAACTTTTTACCTAAAGCTCCAGAAATCACTTCGCCCATTTTGAGCGCAGTACCTGAGGGCGCATCTACCTTATGACGATGGTGAGCTTCAATAATTTCGATGTCATAGCCTTGATTGAGCATCTTAGCTGCAATCTCAAGCAATTTAAATGTGGCATTAACGCCGACGCTCATATTCGGAGCAAAGACAATTGCTAACTTTGCAGAGGCTTTTTTTAGACTAGCAATTTGCTCGGCACTCAAACCCGTAGTACCAATAATCATTTTGGTAGCCGTTTTTTCTGCAACAGCCAAGTGCGCCATCGTACCTTCAGGCCTAGTAAAGTCGATCAGAAACTCTGCACTTGCCAAAACTTGGGCAACATCAGCTGATATGGTTACGCCTGTTTTTTTTCCTAAGAATGCGCCAGCATCCTCACCCAGCTGAGGGCAAGAGGGATGCTCGAGGGCTCCAACCAATTGGGCGTCAGCAGTATTGAGCACGGCCTCAATTAACATCTTGCCCATGCGACCAGTTGCTCCAGCGATTGCAATCTTCATCATTTATTTCATCACTTCAAATTAAAGTTGAATACAACCTTCTTTGGTTATTAATGCAAAAATCATTCTTACTTTTTAGTCTCCGTTGCTTGCGGAACATTCATAGCGCCAGGTCCTAAAGTTTCTGATACTGGTGCAGCCTGTGTGTCTGGTTGCTGTTTTGAAAAGCTAAAATAGTCCCAAAATGAACCCTTGCTTGCGGCAGGTACTGCTGGTATGGCCGCGCCCTTAGCTAGGTTATCTGTTGGGCTCGGAACTAGTAACTCTGGCTGCTGCAATGGAGGCGTTACTGGCGGCTTATTAGAGCCAGTAATCACATCCCAGAATGAGCGCTTAGTTTTG
Organism: uncultured beta proteobacterium; assembly: GCA_903909925.1. Taxonomy (GTDB): domain Bacteria; phylum Pseudomonadota; class Gammaproteobacteria; order Burkholderiales; family Burkholderiaceae; genus Polynucleobacter. Next base: position 13,532 of record CAIVXR010000128.1, read on the forward strand.
GCATAGTTATCAATCTCTGCAACTAACTCAATATCGGTTGGTAATGCATCGCCCTCAAACTTTACGACTTTATCCCCATCAAAAAATACAGTGACGTGACGCTCTTTGCCAATAACTTGATTTTGACGCTTGAATTCAAAAATGTAATCCCAACGATTAGCATGGAAATAACTTGCCAATAAAGGTGTGCCTAAAATTTGACGGACTTGTTCTCGACTCATGCCCACTTCTAACTTGGAATATTGCTCGCTAGAAATAAAGTTGCCTTGCACAATATCTGGGACATAAGGTCTAAAAACTTTATTCATCCAGGCTCGCTGGGTTTCATCAACAGCCGAAGTACAGGCAGAAAGCCCCAATAAGGCGGTCACAGCCATAGTGACGAACCCAAGGCGGACAGGGGTAGAAAAACCCTTAAAACGAGGGTTCAAAAAGCGACTAAAAAGTTCAAGGCAATTTTGCATGGCTGGCCGTATCATTAAGACATTGATTTTAGCTCCCAAAGCCATGAATACGAACCAAAACCCTACTCCTGCAGATTTACGCGACATTGGCCTAAAGGCCACCGGCCCACGTATGAAAATTCTGGATTTTTTTCATCAGAATGGCGGTACCCACCATAGCGCTGAAGATGTTTTTATGGCCCTAGCCAAAGAGGATCAAGAAATCGGTCTTGCCACGGTCTATAGGGTTCTCACCCAATTTGAGCAGGCTGGGCTTCTCATCCGTAGCCATTTTGAGTCTAGTAAAGGTGATAGCAGAGCAATCTACGAGCTTAACGAGGGTCAGCACCATGACCACCTTGTTTGCCTTGACTGTGGCCATGTAGAGGAGTTTGTGGATGAAGCGATTGAGAAAAGGCAGCGGGATATTGCTAAAAACCTCGGATTTAAGCTTGAGGAGCATTCTTTAGCAATGTATGGCCACTGCCAAAAGAAAAACTGTCGAAATAAGCAAAAATAGGCTGTTTCAGAGCCTTTTTAGCCAGTTAATTGTAAAAAAGACCTCAATTTGAGGTCTTTTTTGCTTTTGAGCTAATTGTTCTTACTTTACAGACATCAAAGCTTCTGCCGCGTTGAGCATTTGCACTGAATAACCCCACTCGTTGTCATACCAAGCTAAAACTTTCACTAACTTACCATCGGCAGAAACGCGGGTCTGGGAAGCGTCGTAAATGCTGGGACGAGGGTCGTGGTTAAAGTCGATTGAAACTAAAGGTAAGGTATTGAAACCTAAAATTCCCTTAAGCTCACCTTCGCTAGCAGCCTTCAAAATAGTATTCACTTCATCTACGCTCGTAGCGCGACTTGCTGCAAAAGTGAGGTCGACTACGGAAACATTGATCACTGGTACGCGCATCGCAAAACCATCGAAACGTCCTGCTAATGCTGGCAATACCAAGCCAACTGCTTTTGCTGCGCCAGTCTTTGTTGGAATCATACTGGTCACAGCAGAACGCGCGCGGCGCATATCTTTGTGATACACGTCAGTTAACACCTGATCATTAGTAAAGGCATGGATAGTCGTCATCAAGCCAGACTCAATGCCAATTTTTTCTAGCAATGGTTTTACTAAGGGCGCTAAGCAGTTTGTAGTGCAACTTGCATTCGATACAACCACATCGCTTGGCTTTAGTACCTTTTGATTAACGCCATACACAATCGTTGCATCTACATCTTTTTCACCAGGAGCAGAAATTAATACTTTCTTTGCACCCTGCTCTATATGAATCATGGCTTTTTCTTTAGAGGTAAATTTACCAGTGCACTCCAAAACTAAATCGACACCCAATTCACCCCATGGAGTTTCTGCAGGGTTACGGGTGCAAAACATTTTGATGCGATCGCCATTCACCACCATGCAATCGCCGTCAACCGAGACATCCGCAGGGAAACGGCCATGGGCTGAGTCATACTGGGTAAGGTGGGCATTGATAGCGATGTCGCCCATTGCATTGATCGCTACGATCTTGATATCGCGACGTGGTTTGCCGTTGACCTGATCTTCATAAAGTGCGCGTAGAACCATGCGCCCAATACGTCCATAACCATTAACTGCGACACGAATTGTCATTTGCTACCCCTTGCTAATTTTAAATTCTTAACGATTATTTCTTTGCGATGCATTGCTTAACAGTCTTTGCAATTTGGTCTACTGTTAATCCAAAATATTCATATAGTTGAGCTGCAGGCGCAGACTCACCAAATGTATCTACACCGTGCACTGCTGCGCAACCATACTTCCACCAAAAATCCGTTACGCCTGCTTCAACTGCAATACGCGGAATCTTGGCTGGCAACACTTTTGCTTTATATGCAGCATCTTGCTGATCAAAAACCGTAGTAGATGGCATTGATACAACACGAATGCCAATTTTTCCTGCACTATCTTTTTCCAAGCGCTCTGCTGTTTGCAAAGCAAGTGCGATTTCAGAGCCAGTAGCAATGATGACCGCATCAATGTTTTGAGATTGAGGGTCGCGCAATACATAGCCACCACGTGCGATATCTTTAATCTGCTGGCTATTCCGAGAGATAAATGGACAGTTCTGACGACTAAAGATTAAGGCGCTTGGACCATTCTTGCGCTCAATGGCAGAACCCCAAGCTACAGCGCTCTCAGTAGTGTCACAAGGACGCCAAACCATGAGATTTGGGATCAGACGCAAGCTAGCCACATGCTCTACAGATTGGTGAGTTGGGCCATCTTCTCCAAGACCGATAGAGTCATGTGTAAAGACAAAGATGCTACGCAACTTCATCAGCGCAGCCATACGTAAAGCGTTGCGACTGTAATCTGAGAAAGTTAAGAATGTACCCCCAAACGGAATGTAGCCGCCATGCAAGGCAATACCGTTCATGATGGCGCTCATACCAAATTCACGCACACCGTAATTGATGTGATTACCCCATTGATCACTGCGAACCGGTTTGCATGATGACCAGTTCGTTAAGTTCGAGCCTGTTAAGTCTGCGGAGCCTCCCATAAATTCTGGTAACACTGGCGCTAGAGCTTCAATTGCATTTTGACTAGCCTTACGCGTAGCAATTGTTTCTGCTTTGGATTGGCAGGTTTTTAAATAAGCATTTAATGTTGACGAAAAGTCTTTCGACAAATCACCTTGCATGCGACGCTGTAATTGCGCAGCCAGTTCTGGAAATTTAGTTTTATATTTCTGAAATTCTTTATTCCATTCGTGCTCAGCTGCTTGACCGCGTTTCTTAAAATCCCAAGCAGCATAAATATCTTTAGGCACTTCAAACGGCGCGTATGGCCAATTTAATGCAATACGGGTTTCTGCGATCTCAGCAGCACCGAGCGGCGAACCGTGCACTTTATCGCTGCCAGCCATGTTCGGTGAACCTTTGCCAATAGCAGTCTTGCAGCAAATCAGGGTGGGCTTGTCGCTCTTTTTAGCCTTCGCAATCGCAGCAGATACCGCCTCTGCATCATGGCCATCCACATTGCGGATGACATTCCAGTGGTAGGCCTCAAAGCGCTTTGGCGTATCTTCGTTAAACCAAGAAACCACTTTGCCATCAATCGAGATGCCGTTGTCATCCCAAAGAGCAATCAACTTATTCAGCTTTAAGGTGCCCGCCAAGGAACACACTTCATGGCTAATGCCTTCCATCAAACAACCATCGCCTAAAAATACATAGGTGTAGTGATCAATCACTTTATGACCAGGGCGATTAAATTCTTCAGCAAGTAATTTTTCAGCAAGCGCCATACCTACTGCATTAGAAATACCTTGGCCTAGTGGGCCAGTCGTTGTCTCCACGCCAGGCGTAATTCCATACTCAGGATGTCCTGGAGTTTTGCTATGTAATTGACGGAAATTTTTTAACTCCTCAATCGGTAAATCGTATCCAGACAGATGCAAGAGTGAATACAACAACATCGAACCATGACCGTTAGACAAAACAAAACGATCGCGGTCAATCCAATGCGGATCGGTTGGATTATGTTTTAAATGTTCATTCCAAAGCCCAACAGCAATGTCTGCCATACCCATTGGCATACCAGGATGACCTGAATTTGCCTGCTGAACTGCATCCATTGATAAAGCACGGATTGCGTTGGCCATGCGGATTTGAAGGTTTGACATCGTAAAATTGTTCTCGAGAAAAATAAATTGGCTATATTGCAGTAATGCCTCAATTTTATCTTCCCGGACCATGGGAATCCCAAAAGCCAACTCCCCTCACTGCCGAGGTCGCCCATCACTTGCGTGTGCGGCGCATCCAGACCGGGGAATCCTTTCCCGTATTTGATGGAAAAGGCCAAGTAGCACAGGCCAAACTGCTCTCATTGAGCGGAAAAACAGGGCAAGTTCAGCTGAGCAATATCAGTACCGATACCCACCGCGAGACGACTTATGCCATTACTTTGGCCCAAGGCCTAGCTGGTGGAGACAAAATGGACTGGGTTATTGAAAAGGCTGTGGAAACCGGGGCCCAAATCATTGTGCCCATGCAGTGCGAACGCTCAATCTTAAAACTCACGCGCTCTAGCGATCAAGATCGTGCTCAAAAGCGCCATGCACATTGGCAGGGGATTGTCCAAGCAGCCTGTGAGCAATGTGATCGAACAGTGCTCACCTCAATCGAACCTATTCAAACTTTTGAGGCTTACCTAAAATCGAATCCAAAGCCAGTGCTAAAACTTCTTTTAAGTCCTGATACTACTAAAAGCATGTATTCCGTGCTGATGGAAAGCACCCCACAAGATATTGTTCTCATGATTGGACCAGAAGGCGGCCATTCTCCAGAAGAAGAGGCTCAAGCTCAAGCGGCAGGCTACCAAATCGTTTCTCTGGGGGAGCGTGTACTCAGAACTGAAACCGCTGGAACCGTTGCCATTACTGTCGTTCACAGTATCTGGAATCCTGAAATGCAAAATCGCCTCAAATAGAGGCGATTACAGGGTCTTAGACTGCTTTAACGATTAAGCGAAAGAGTAGAAAACCCGATAAGGTGTGCGGCGCTCAGCCCAAAAATCTACAGCATCACGGAAAACATCTAAGAGAGTTTCGCGCGCTTCTTTGTCGAATTTTTGAGTGCAAGGCAAACCTTCCAGCACCACAACGAATCCTGACTGTGGACCTGTCTTATCAATTGTTGTTGTCAGTGCATCTAACAAAGGGTCAAAATTTTTCGCCTGTTGTTTTGTAAATGAATAAGCAGTTGCAATTGCTTCTAATACTTCACCCTTAGTCATCGCATTTGCACAATTTGCATAAATGAAATGTTGACCGAGTTCAGTAGCGGCCTCCTGAAGATCTGGAGTACGGAAAGCACGAATTGATTGCACGATGTTAGTGCGCACACTGCGCAACATTGCCGGTGGTCCGGCATCGCGAACGGCCAAAGCGGCACGCCAAGAAGCTGTCACTTTTTTCCCCGAAACTTGATTTGCAGCATAGGTTTGTAAACGAGATAAACCACCCTGGGCATAAACATTGGCAGCAGATGATTCAGTCTCAAGTCGATCATTACTGTCCCAGCTTTCAGCACGGCTATGTTCTTCGAAGCTAGCCAAATCGGTGTTGTCAGTGCGATTATTCATGATGGGTGCTAGGTTACCCGTAACACGCCATCAAATCAAGCCCAAATACGGTGCATTTTACATAACATATTGATTTATATAGGATAAATAAATGTAAGTTATTACTAACTTTTATACATTTAAATGGCTTAGGCAATACCTCTAGCATTGCTGGCAGCCTCAACCACTGCCAAAGTTGTCACATTCACAATCCTGCGAACGGTAGCTGCCGGAGTCAAAATATGGATTGGCTTGGCTACACCCAACAACAAAGGTCCAATAGCAATACCGTTACCTGCCGCTGTTTTTAATAAGTTATAGGAAATGTTGGCAGCATCAATATTGGGAAGAACTAAGAGATTTGCGGCGCCCTTCAGTGGAGATGAAGTTACTGTATCGGCTCGAATGCTTGCATCTAAAGCGCTATCGCCATGCATTTCACCATCCACCTCCAAATCAGGTGCTGCTTTTTGAATCAGGGCCAATACTTCGCGCATTTTGATAGCGGAAGGGGCATTACTAGACCCAAAGTTAGAGTGAGAAAGTAGTGCTACTTTTGGAATCAAGCCAAGTTTGCGCATTTCACTAGCAGCCATCAAAGTCAACTCAGCCAACTCTTGTGCGGTTGGATCAATATTAATATGCGTATCTACTAAAAATACTTGGCGACCTGGCAGAATCAATCCAGACATCGCACCATAAACATTTGCACCTGACTCACGACCTACTACCTCATCAATATATTTCAGATGTGTAGCAGCGTTACCGATCGTCCCGCAAATCATGCCATCGGCCATGCCTTTGGTGATCATGATCGAGCCAATCAAGCTATTGCGACGGCGCATCTCAAGTTTTGCAAAAGATTCTGTAACGCCCTTACGCTCAGTCAGGCCTAGATAGATTTGCCAGAATTCACGGAAACGAGCATCTTTTTCAGGATTTACAAGCTCGAAGTCAACGCCCATCTTCATACGTAGGCCAAACTTCTCAACGCGATGCTCTATCACAGCCGGGCGACCAATCAAGATTGGGGTAGCGAGATTCTCATCAATCAGAATTTGGACTGCCCGTAATACGCGCTCATCTTCACCTTCGGCAAATACAATGCGTTTTTGATTTGCTAGTACACGCTTCGCAATACTAAAGAGTGGCTTCATCAAAGTACCAGAGTGGTACACAAACTGCTGCAGTTGATTGCGGTAAGCATCAAAATCTTTAATGGGGCGGGTTGCCACACCATCATCCATAGCAGCCTTTGCAACTGCAGGAGCAATAACCGTGATCAAACGGGGATCAAACGGTTTGGGAATTAAATATTCGGGACCAAATGATAGATTATCAATGCCGTATACAGAGGTTACGATTTCGTTCTGCTCTGCTTGCGCCAGCTCAGCAACCGCCTTTACTGCAGCTACTTCCATGCCGCGTGTAATCGTTGTAGCACCTACGTCTAAAGCGCCACGGAAAATAAATGGGAAGCACAGGACATTATTTACTTGGTTTGGATAATCAGTCCGGCCCGTTGCCATGACTGCATCCGGACGAACTGCCTTCACTTCTTCAGGCAAAATTTCTGGGGTTGGATTTGCTAAAGCAAAGACCAATGGCTTAGCTGCCATCTTCTTCACCATATCTTGTTTTAAAACACCACCTGCTGACAGCCCTAAAAAAATATCAGCGCCTTCAATCGCTTGGTCCAATGTGCGCAGTTCCGTCTCTTGGCAGAAAGGCTCCTTCTCAGGATCCATTAATTCTTTGCGACCTTTATAGGCAACCCCAGCTAAGTCAGTCACCCAAATATTTTTACGAGGGATGCCAAGATCAAGCAACAAGTCTAAGCATGCTAATGCTGCAGCACCAGCGCCTGATGTAACTAACTTGACATTGCCTACATCTTTTCCAACTACCTTGAGGCCATTAATAATGGCTGCTGCAACCACAATCGCGGTGCCATGCTGGTCATCATGAAAGACCGGAATTTTCATGCGAGCTTGTAACTTACGCTCAACTACAAAGCAATCAGGCGCTTTGATATCCTCTAAATTAATACCACCAAATGTTGGCTCTAATGCGGCAATGATTTCAACTAACTTATCGGGATCGCTTTCATTCACTTCAATATCGAAAACATCAATGCCTGCAAACTTTTTAAAGAGGACAGCTTTACCTTCCATCACGGGCTTACTTGCCAGTGGTCCAATATTTCCCAAACCAAGAACAGCAGTGCCATTGGTAATCACGCCCACTAAATTTCCACGGGCAGTGTATTTGAATGCATTAGCCGGATCTTTCACAATCTCTTCGCAAGGAAAAGCAACCCCTGGCGTATAGGCAAGCGCTAAATCCCTTTGATTGGTGAGCTGTTTAGTGGGGGCAATCTCAATCTTGCCTGGAGTAGGAAACTCGTGATACTGGAGGGCAGCCTCTCTTAAGGCTGCAATTTGTTGCTCTTGATTAGTCTCTTTACTCATCAGCGTGCTCTTTGGTATGGCGTATTGAAGACTCTAATTCTATTCCTCCCAAGCGAGCGCGCACCAAGAGCCATAAAATAGGATATGCATTCTGAATCTAAGCCTCTCGGTGAATTTGATCTGATCCAGCGTTTTTTTAAAGCGGGTGCGGATGCCATGCGCTCAAATAATGAGAAAGTACTTGCGCTGGGCATTGGTGACGATTGCGCGCTTCTTAGGCCGGTTGCAGGAGAAGAAATTGCAATTACGAGCGATATGCTGGTCGAAGGCAGGCATTTTTTGCTTGCTGCTAATCCTGAACTCTTGGGCCGCAAAGCCTTAGCAGTCAACCTTTCAGACCTAGCAGCCATGGGGGCAAAGCCCATAGGATTCACTTTGGCAGTCGCCTTACCTAAAGTCGATACAGTTTGGCTTGATGCTTTTGCTAGAGGTCTTTTTGCAATTGCAAATCAATATTCCTGCCCACTTATTGGCGGTGATACCACTGCTGGCCCACTCACCATTTCCATTACGGCATTAGGCAGTATTCCATCTGGAAAAGCCATTCGCAGATCAGGTGCAAAAGTTGGTGATGACATCTGGGTTTCTGGGTGTGTTGGTGATGCAAGACTTACTCTTGCTGCACTGCGGGATGAAATTAAACTACCCGAACATGACTTAAAACAAATAGAGCCGCGCATGCACAACCCCAATCCCCGCATAGAGCTTGGCATCAAGTTACGCGGCATTGCAAGTGCCGCCTTAGATATATCGGATGGCTTGCTTGGTGATCTACAGCACATCCTCAAACAATCACATGTGAGCGCAGAAGTATTTTTAGAAGAACTACCAAAATCTATCACTTTGCAAAAACAAAGTGCAGCTATTCAAAATCAATTTGCCGCTACTGGTGGCGATGATTATGAAATTTGTTTCACCGCTCCAATTGAGACTAGAAGTGCTATTGATGCGATCAGTAAAGAACTCAATTTATCTCTCACTAGAATTGGCAGCATTACAAAAAAAGTAGATGAAACACAAAGATTGCACTTACTAAACAAATATGGTGACTTACTAGACGATGCCAAAACAGTAGAGCTACTAAAATCATTTGACCACTTTGCAAAATGAATGCCGCTAAAGATCTCCATCCGGTAAGTCCGACCTTTAGGTGGGTCAGACAAACTGCGAGTCGCACTATTGCCTTTGGTTTTGGTAGTGGTCTAAGCCCAATTGCACCTGGGACAGTAGGTACGCTCTGGGCTTGGGCAGCATTCTTGGTAGGTGAGTATTTCCTTTCTACCGAAGACTTTATTTGGATTATTGGCGGCGGAACCCTTTTAGGATGTTGGGTTTGCGGCCAAGTCAGTGAAGAGTTGGGCAGGAAAGATTTTGGTGGCATTGTTTGGGATGAAATTATTGCCTTTTGGATTGTGCTCATCTTTATCATGCCAACTCATATTTGGATGCAGGTAATCGCTTTTGGACTCTTTCGTTTTTTTGATGCCGTTAAACCGGGTCCGATTGGTATGATTGATCGTCACTTTAAAAATATAGAGGGCAATGATCATGATTCATCCTCTATCCTTCAAATCATTTGGCGTGGATTTGGAATTATGGTTGATGATCTTGCAGCGGCTTTTTTCACGCTATTGGTAATTGCCTTGCTACAAAAAATGGTCCCGCTATGAGCTCAATTGATCACGCCAAAGTGCTAGCCCAACTTTTACTTGCTAAAGGCTGGAAACTTTCACTCGCTGAATCTTGCACAGGAGGTCTTGTCTGCGCCACCCTCACAGAATTATCTGGATCTAGTGAATGGTTTGAACGCGGCTACATCACCTATAGCAACCAAGCCAAAATAGAGTGTCTTGGGGTTCCAACTGATCTGATCGAGTCTTATGGGGCCGTTAGTGAGCCCGTGGCTAAGGCAATGGCGCAAGGGGCTCAGCACAATGCTGGCGCTAATGTGGGCGTCTCTATTACTGGGATTGCTGGACCAGCGGGAGGTACAGCAGAAAAGCCTGTGGGCACAGTTTGCTTTGGGTGGACCATACCAAATCCAGCGGGTGAGCCTGTCACTACTTGTGAAACCAAGCTAATTAGCGGAGATAGGCAAGCAATACGGCAACAGGCAACTGAGCATGCATTGGCCGGCTTACTTCGGCTACTAAAAAACTAATTACTTCATCCAGCCTTTGCTATAGAAGTAGCCCAGCGGAATAACAGCTGAAATAATCATCGCGCCAATTGCCATTGGGTAGCCCCAAGTCATGTCTAACTCGGGCATATATTTGTAGTTCATGCCCCAAACACTGGCCAACAAGGTTGGTGGCATTAAGGCAACTGATACCACTGAGAAGATCTTGATAATCTTAGATTGATTCAAATTAATGAAGCCGACCGTAGCGTCCATTAAGAAGTTAATCTTATCGAATAAAAACGCTGTATGGTTCTCTAAAGAATCAATGTCGCGCAAAATTTGACGCGCTTCTTCCTGTTGTTCATCTGATAGTAACTTGCTGCGCATCAAGAAAGATAAGGCTCTGCGGGTATCCATCACATTGCGACGAATGCGTCCATTGGTATCTTCTTCTTTAGCAATCGTCTCTAGAACCTCTGCAGCGTCAGCATCATTAATGCTGTCAGAAAGCACTCGCTTACCTGCTTGTTCAAGATTTTCATAAACTTCTTCTAAGGCGTCTGCAGAATACTCGGCATCGGTAGAATACAAATCGAGTAGTACATCTTTTGCATTGCTCACTGAACCAGGTCGCAAACGAGCACGCAATCGGACCAAGCGGAACACTGGCAAATCTTCATCGTGAATCGAGAACAATACTTGCTTGGTCAGAACAAAAGCCACGCGCACGTTGCGAGAGGTTTCTTCTTCATCCAATAAGAAATCAGTACGAATATGGAGATGGCCATCGTCGGCCTCAAAATAGCGCGCAGAGGCTTCTAAGTCGCCCAAGTCATCCAACTCAGGCAAAAGCACCCCAAATGCCTCTTTAATCCAAATAAGTTCCTCTTCCTCTGGATCAACGACGTCGATCCAGATAGGATTAGCGTATTGCAATAATTCATTGCGATCTTCGACTTGCTCTTGAGAGAGGCGGCCATTTTGCAGGACGAACAAGTTGATCATGGTGAACTCCTAAGGAATGTGCGCTAGTTTATCCTATACAACATGACAGTTTCACTAAAATAAGCCAAATCCAATGAACTCTCGCTCAAATACCTTTAACCAGCAACTCCAGTCTGCATGGGCTTCCCAAGGCAGTATGTTGTGCGTTGGTTTTGACCCCGACCCCAAGCGCCTGCCCCCATCCCTCCAAGGCAAACCCGAGGGGATATTTGAGTTTTGTCGAGAAATCGCTGATGCCACTGCGGATTTAGTGTGCGCATTTAAACCACAGTTTGCTTACTTTGCCTCCCAAAGAGCCGAGGCTCAATTAGAAAAGCTCATTTCCCACCTGAAAGATAAATACCCCCATATTCCTGTCATCCTCGATTCCAAGCGGGGAGATATTGGCAGTACTGCTGATCACTATGCCTTAGAGGCTTTTGAGCGTTATGGGGCAGATGCAGTCACCGTAAACCCATACATGGGGTTTGACACCATCGAGCCCTACCTCAAACATGCTGGTAAAGGGGTCATCGTGCTTTGCCGCACATCAAATCCGGGTGGCTCAGATTTACAATTTCTCAATGTGGGTTCTGGCGAACCCCTCTATTTACATGTGGCCAAGCTAGCTGCGCAGAAGTGGAATAGCTCCGGTCAGATCAGTCTCGTAGTTGGCGCCACCTTCCCTGAAGAAATTGCCAAAGTACGAGCCATTGTTGGTGATATGCCTTTGCTAATTCCAGGTATTGGCGCGCAAGGGGGCGACATCGATGCAACCGTTAACGCAGGTCGTATTGCTGGTGCGCCTGGCACCGGAATGATCATCAACTCCTCAAGAGCCATTCTGTATGCAAGCGCAGCCGCTGACTTTGCTCAAGCTGCAAGAGCAGTAGCACAAAGTACGCGTGATGCACTTAGATCTGCTGCAAAATAATTTAAACAGTAGCAATAGTTAAGTTATTCACTTGCTGCTTTGAGGCGCTGGATACGGTGCGAGGGCAACACGATCCATATTCTCTAAGATAAATTCTTGTCGAGTTGGAAAATGAATATTAGCCTTACGACAATACTGGGGCTTATCAAAACACTTAGGGGCAGGTAAGGCAGAACCTAAGGCAGCCGCTTGATCTCGGTCTAATGTAGCAGGAGTTCTTGCGTAGTAGTAGTGAGCAGCAGACCCTATCCCAAAAATACCTTCACCCCACTCTACCGAATTAAGGTAAATCTCAAACAAACGCTGTTTGGAAAGCATTAACTCCAACAGGCCAGTAATGATGAACTCCTGGCCCTTGCGCAAATAATTTTGTTCAGAAGAGAGAAAGAGGTTTTTTGCCAATTGCTGCGTGATCGTTGAGCCCCCACGCAATGCAGTCTTAGAACTATTGCCTACCTGAGTTTTTTGTTGATTCTTTTCCCAAGCTTTTTTCATATCTTCAAAGCGAAAGCCTTTGTGCTGAAAAAAGATATCGTCCTCGCTGACTAATACGGCGCGTTTGAGATTATTCGAAATCTTATCGTATGGTGTCCATTCAGAATAAACGGGGCATGACCAATGCCATGAGCATAAGCGCCAACGCTCAGCCCTTTGAAACGCAGTACTAACAGGATCAAGGCTAACCCATAGGGCGATCTGAATAGCAAAGTAAAACTGCATCGCCAAAAAGCCACAGAGCATGCATTTGACTAAGTAAGTGAGCCAGCGCATCGAAAAATTAAGCTCAGCGCGTAAGTTAACTACGAAGCTTAGCTAATACTGCGCGTGGATCAATCGCCGTAGCTAGTTGTTCGCCGCGCCATAACAAGAAAGCATCGGCAGCTTGCTCGACTAGCATTCCTAAACCGTCGCTCACGCGTGCTCCTTTTTGCAAAGCTTGCTGCATAAAGGCGGTAGATTTTCCATAAACCATATCGTATGCAAAGGAACTTGGTACAAAAATATTAGCCACCGCCTGTGTACTTAGAGGAGATTCATCACTTAATCCAGCAGCTGTAGCATTGATTATTAAGTCAAATGGGTATGGCGTTTTTTTGAAGTCCTCAAGCTCAGCCAAAGTTCTAGACTCGAGTGCAACCTCTCTTTTGGCTGCTAGATCTGCAAATAATTTCACTAGTTCATCTGCCTTGGCATTAGAACGATTAGCAATCACTAAAGCCTTAGGTGTTTGCTCTAACAGTGGGCCAATCACACCACGAGCAGCTCCACCTGCACCCAAAAGCAAAATTCTGGATTGATGAATGGCAATGCCTTGAGCTAATAAATCACGCACTAGTCCAGCGCCATCAGTGTTATCACCAAAAATCTTACCGTCTTTGATCCACAGGGTATTTACAGCACCAGCACGCTGAGCGCGGGCAGTTAATACATCAGCAAAAACTTGGGCCTCTAGCTTAAATGGCACAGTAATATTCATACCCTTACCACCGGCTGCAAAAAAAGCTGTTGCTATCACTGCAAATGAATTGATTTCAGGCTGCAAGCGCCCATAATGCATTTTTTGCTTGGCTTGTTCTGCGAAACTTTGATGAATATCCGGAGACTTGCTATGAGAAATGGGATTACCAGCAACAGCATAAACATCTATC
>CAIVXR010000129.1 GCA_903909925.1 uncultured beta proteobacterium
AGTGATGGCCACCAAAGGCTTGAGTAATGCCGATCGCGCAGATATTCTTGGAGGTAACGCTGCCAGACTACTCAATCTCAAAGAGCCAGGGAAATTGAATATATGAGTAATCAACTAGATACCATCGCACCCTTGCGTGAATTTGTCGTTGGAATGACAAATTTGGTTTCTCATGAGTCTGTTCAGGCAAATCTCATCACCAAAGGTTCTGAATTACTAAAAACTTTGATTCAGTCAGACTCCTGGCTCCCAGAGTTTTGCACGGTCCCCCACCCTGAGTTCTATCAGCAATACTTACTTCACGCAGATCCTTTGAGTAGATTTTCAGTGGTGAGTTTTGTCTGGGGTCCAGGTCAAAAAACACCAATCCATGATCACTGCATCTGGGGTTTGATTGGCATGCTCAGAGGCATGGAAAAAGGACAACGATATAAAAAACTGGCATCAGGTGAATTAGCCATCGATGGCCCTGAAACCGTTTTACGCCAAGGTGAGATTGAGGCAGTTGGTCCTGATATTGGCGATATTCATTTAGTCAGTAACGCAATCCCTGATAAAACATCGATCAGTATTCATGTGTATGGTGCCAATATTGGCGCAATCAAACGTCATACCTATGATCCTGCAACTGGTGATACAAAGAACTTTGTTTCCGGCTATTCCTCTAAGCAGGTTCCCAATCTTTGGGATCGCTCTGCTGAAATCAGAGCAAGTCTTAGCTAAGCCAGGTAGTAAATTCTTCTGCGCCCACTCTAGGCGTATGAAAGGTATTCACAATATCAGTCTTATCGATATAGCCTAGTGCCATGCCGCACACTAACATCTCGTTATCTTGCGCTCCGATCAAAGGCAGAATAATTTTTGAATAATCATTCCAAGCTGCTTGCGGGCAAGTATCTAAGCCCTCACCTCTCGCTGCCACCATCAAGTTCTGCAAGAACATCCCGTAATCCAACATAGAACCTTTACCTAATTCTTTATCGATGGTGAAGAAAAAACATACAGGCGCACCAAAAGCCTGAAAGTTCTTGCGATGTTGCGCATGCATTTTGTCTTTATCGCCCTTGGTAATACCCAATAGGCCGTACAAACTCCAACCATTTTCACGGCGTCGATCAATGTAAGGACTAAACCACTTGCTTGGGTAGTAGGTATAGCCAGGTTGATATTCTTTAGCCAGCTCAGGGTTGGCAGCAATTGCATCATAGGCAGCGCACACTTGAGTGCAGAGATCTTCAAGGGCGTGGCCCTCTAGCACATAAACCTTCCAAGGTTGGGTGTTGGTGCCAGAGGGTGCTCTAGCAGCAATACTCAAGAGCTTGGTAATGAGCTCCTTGCGGACGATATCTTTTGTAAACGCCCGCACAGATTTTCTGGACGTAATGGCATCTTCTATAGTTAAGGGTTTCATTTTTAGCTTACTGTTTATTCTGCTGCTTTAATGCCACCCATACAAAGGTATTTCATCTCAAGATAATCTTCAATGCCATGCTGCGATCCTTCGCGACCCAGACCACTTTCCTTAACTCCTCCAAAAGGAGCCGTCTCATTTGAAATGATGCCCTCATTAATGCCAACCATGCCGTACTCCAAAGCTTCCGCTACACGCCAGATACGACCGATATTCTGACTATAGAAGTAAGCAGCTAAACCAAATTGCGTATCGTTAGCCATTGCTATGGCCTCAGCCTCGTTTGAGAATTTAAATATCGGTGCTAAGGGTCCAAAAGTTTCTTCTCGAAATGCAAGCATATCTTTAGTAGCACCAGAAACTACGGTAGGCTCATAGTAAGAGCCGCCTAAAGCATGGCGCTTACCGCCGATCATAATTTTTCCGCCCTTCTTGACGGCATCATTCACCTGCTCTTCAACCTTAGCCAGCGCTTTATCGTCAATCAATGGGCCAATGACAGTGCCAGGCTCAGAACCATTACCTACCTTAAAGGCAGCTACTGCTTTGGTAAATTTTTCAACAAACACGTCATATATCGAATCTTGCACCATGATGCGATTTGCACAAACACAAGTTTGGCCAGCGTTTCGATATTTAGAAATAATTGCCCCTTTGACTGCTGCCTCAATATCAGCGTCATCAAAGACAATGAATGGTGCATTACCACCCAACTCCATGGAAACCTTTTTCACAGTAGTTGCGCATTGAGCTAACAGCAACTTACCAATTTCGGTTGATCCAGTAAAGCTTAGTTTTTTAACAATCGGATTTGAAGAAAGCTCACCACCAATTGCTGTTGCAGATCCTGTTACACAAGAAAATACTCCAGGGGGAATACCCGCCTCTTCAGCTAATTTACATAGTGCTAAAGCGCTAAATGGAGTTTGACTAGCAGGCTTTAAAACAATTGTGCAACCAGCTGCTAAAGCAGGGCCCGCTTTACGAGTAATCATCGCTGATGGAAAGTTCCAAGGGGTAATAGCAGCGCATACACCGATTGCTTGCTTAATGACGATCAATCTTTTATCTGTGGCATGCCCTGGAATAGTCTCGCCGTATAAGCGCTTTGCCTCTTCACCAAACCACTCAATAAATGAGGCACCGTAAGCAATCTCACCCCTACTTTCCTCAAGGGGCTTGCCCTGTTCAGCAGTCATGAGTTGAGCGAGTGGCTCTTGATTTTGCATAATGAGATCAAACCACTTACGCAAGATTTTGGCGCGCTCTTTAGCAGTTTTAGCGCGCCATGCAGGCAAGGCTTGATTGGCAAAATCAATTGCTCTACGAGTTTCAGCCACGCCCATATTGGGAACCGAACCAATCACTTGGCCTGTAGCAGGATTGGTCACAGAAATAGTGGCTTTGTTGTCAGCCTCAACCCATTGGCCATTAATATAGGCTTTTTCGAACTGCAAAGTTAAATTACTCATATTTTTTACGCTCAATCATTTATTGAAATTTAAGGCTTTTTTATTCTGATGGAAAAATGGAATTTTAAACCTTTCCGATCGCACCCTGATGGCATCCATTTTTGCCACTTGAAAGCTCTTAAATAGGCTCTTTAGAAGCGTATTCATACCTTTTATGAGAATGTTCATAAGCCTTATGGCCAAGGATATTTTCTCAAGGAAGCTCTGCTCACTTTAGGGAGTAAAGATGCTTATATGGGAGTGATTTTGACTTCACACCAACATTTTTTATGACAGCTATGTGACCTGCACTACTTGGGTGCGAAAAGAGCATAGGCTTAATCAATAAACCTATAAAAGATCGACTTATAAGGGCCTTTATTGAGCCTTATTTTACAAACCCAAAAATGGTGCATCTGATTTACAAAAGTGTGCAGCCCACTAACTACTACTAATTTCTATAACTTAAGATGGGGTATGCGTATCAAAATTACAAAAAGCCTCATGCTTGAAGCTCAAATTCAAGAGACTGAAACCATCCCTGAAGCCCTCTTTCCGGAAGGGGAGTATCTGGCCAATCTCACCCCCGAAGGAAAGATTGAGCTGATGAACACCAAGAGGCTCAAGGCTAGATTTTCTTTTTCTCAGTTCCGAGAAAAAATCTCTCTCGGCGAATTTATAGTCGTCGAAAGCTAAACTGACTTAATGCTCTAAGTCCAGACTCTGAACTAGGCTGGCAAGCTTGACAACCGACTCAAAGGCATTAGAACGACAAGCCTCTACATCTAAATTTTCCCAATTAAATTCTAATGAGAAGTGGGCTGACTCAATAATCAGCTCGTAGCTTGAACTAGCTTTATTGTTGGGTTTGGCCTCGAGCTCCTCAGTGATAGGTACTTTGACTGCTTCAATTGCACCAATCAAGATTGAGACCTCAGAGGCAGAAAGCTCTCTGCTATGCAAGACATCATCTGTCCTCTTAATCAAAATCTTAGAAGCCTCATCAATCACTACCTCATATTGATTTAAGCCAAGATCAAACCAAACGGTTAACTCAAGGGCAATAGGATAACTTTTCATTTAATCTACCTCATCAGCATGGGGTTCATCAAAATGTTGCTTATGGGGCTTTAGCTTTGCCTCTAACTGAACCCATTTACTTTGCTGCTCTCGATATTGACAATCTTCTGCATGGTTTTCTAATAAGCCAAAGATTACTGTTGTCGGAATCTTGCAGTATTGACAGCGATAAGCATGTTGATGTTCCTCGATTTTTTCTTGAGGGTAATCAATATAGAAGGGTTTCATCCGAAATCTCCAGGACGCTTAAGGCTGATAAATCATCTTACACCCCAATAGCCTAAATTGACTACCCTAGAGATCTTTTGAGGAACCCCATTAAAATGAATCATCACGAACTCCCATGCTAACTGGAAATCCCATGGAATTACTACCTTGTATTGAACTAGAAACTAGTCCGAACCCAACAGCTGCCGTTATTTGGCTGCATGGCCTAGGAGCCGATGGCAACGACTTCGTTCCCATCATTCCTGAGCTTAATCTTGCTGGCTGCCCTGGGATTCGCTTCGTCTTTCCAAGTGCACCTAGCATGCCAGTCACTGTAAATGGTGGCTATGTCATGCCCGCTTGGTATGACATTGTTGGGCGTAGCTTAGTCGATCAAGAAGATGCTACTGGTATTCAGAAGTCTGCTGCATCTATAGTTCAA
>CAIVXR010000130.1 GCA_903909925.1 uncultured beta proteobacterium
CGCGCACTAAATCAATAGCCGCCTCTAACGATTTACGATTTAAGCCATTCTCACGTGCAACTTTGCCAAGCTCACCTTTGTCATCTGCAACGACTAGCAAGAACAATTCGCCAGCAATGAATTGGTCATTACGTTTATTGGCTTCTTTTTCACATAGATTGAGCCAGTTACTTAAATCACGGCCAACTTGCACCTCACCACTAGTACCCTGGACTTCAGGCAAATTAGCGATGATCTTCTCAACGCCTTTTTCAAGACCGGCTACGTTTACACCGGCACGGGTTAATAAGCTCTTAGCTACGCCATCAGAATCTCGCAGCATTGCTAGTAATACATGGGCTGGTTCAATATATTGATTATCTTTGGCTAATGCGATACTTTGGGCCTCACTTAAGGCCTCTTGAAATTTGGTAGTTAACTTATCTATTCTCATTTTTGTACTCCAGATATCTATCTATAGAATATAAGGGCAATATGATGAATTTCAAGGCTTTTACACCTACTTTTTAAGCGAATTTACCCCTATTTTGACTTGGCTTGTTTACCTACTCGAGTGCGCTGATGGCACCTACTACGCCGGCATTACTAACCGCCTAGAACATCGTCTAGAAGCCCACAATTTAGGGCAAGGTGCGCGCTATACAAGATCTCGTAGACCAGTTGTCCTATTGGCGACTCAAGAGCACCCTGATCGATCAGAGGCATCCAAAGCAGAGGCGAGATTAAAGCAACTGCCTAGAAACGAGAAGTTGGGGTTTTTTAAAAGTAGTTGAATTTACTTCTTCGCCCAGCGCGCCATTGCAGTATCGTCAGTCACACGCGCATCCACCCAGCGTGCACCTTCAGGGGTATCTTCTTTTTTCCAGAATGGGGCCGCTGTTTTCAAATAATCCATAATGAACTCACATGCAGCAAATGCTTCGCCTCTGTGCGCACTAGTCACCACTACTAAAACAATTTGATCTTCCGGAAGCAGTGGACCAACTCTGTGGATGACTAAGGTTTGGTAGATATTCCAGCGAACCTTAGCTTGATCCAAAATTTCTTGTAATGCTTTTTCAGTCATGCCGGGGTAATGCTCTAGGGTCATCCCCTTTACTTGACTGCCATCATTCATATCACGCACAGTGCCCAAGAAAGTCACTACTGCACCAACTCTAGGGTCACCTTTACGTAGTGCTGCTATTTCAGCACTGACATCAAAATCTTTCTCTTGAATTCGAATGGACATATCAACCCCCAGTCACCGGCGGAAAGAATGCTACTTCCGCATTTTCTTGTAGGGACGTATTTGCATCAACCATGAGCTGATTCAGAGCGCAGCGTAATACCTTACTTTCAGCTAATACTTCAGCCCAAGGATTGCCACGCTCTATTAAGTGAGTTCTAAGATCAGCAATTGTTTTAACAGAATCTGGAATGGTGATCTCCTCTTGCGAAATACCAAGAGCTTCTCGCAAGGAGGCAAAGAATCGCAATTGAAGTTTCATGGATAAATCGTAAACTGATTATTTGAGAAGCGCATCAAACGGGATGTACTTCACTAAATCACCCGCTTTGATGGGCTGATTCGGTGGGCAATCGACTAAGCCATCACCCCAAGAGGCGCTAGTCAGTACGCCAGAACTTTGGTTGGGGAATAAATCTAAGCCGCCATTGTTATTGAGTTTGACGCGCAAGAACTCGTTACGGCGATCTGCTTTTAGCCAATCAAAGTCAGCGCGGACCATATAAGACTGCGACACCAAACTATTTCGCCCCTGCAACTTCAAAATAAATGGTCTTACGAATAATAAGAAGGTCACAAAGCTTGAAACTGGATTGCCAGGCAAACCAATAAACCATGCTTCGCCATTCTTCGGCTCATCTGACCTACGAACAGCACCGAATGCTAATGGTTTTCCAGGCTTAATAGCGATTTGCCAGAGATCTAATCTTCCTTCAGCAGTGACCGCAGGCTTAATGTGATCTTCCTCGCCAACCGATACGCCGCCAGAAGTAATGATGAGGTCATGATCTTTGCTGGCTTTACGTAAGGCTACTTTGGTTGCATCTAGCCGATCAGGAACAATTCCTAAATCCGTTGCATCGCATCCCAGTGATTTAAGACAAGCCAATAAGGTATCTCGATTAGAGTTATAAATACCGCCTGGTTTCAGTGGCTCACCGGGAAGAGATAGTTCATCACCAGTGAAGAATGCAGCAACTTTAACTCTGCGTTTAACGTTTAAATGCGTTAAGCCAGCAGAGGCTGCGACACCCAACTCTTGTGGGCGCAAAAAGGTGCCCGCAGTCAGCGCTGTTTTACCTGCTGTTAAATCCTCGCCCCTACGACGAATCCATTGACCTAATACTGGCGCAGTATTGACTTGCACTTGATCAGTTGAACCTTCGGGAATGATGCAATCCTCTTGCATAACTACCGCATCGGCACCTGGGGGAACTGGTGCACCAGTGAAGATGCGAGCAGCAGTTCCCGCTTGGAGCTCCGTTCCAACTGAACCTGCCGGAATACGTTGAGCAATTTTTAGGATGCTTCCAGGATTTTGGATATCAGCAGCACAAACTGCGTAGCCATCCATTGAGGTGTTATCAAGTGGTGGCACATCTACTAAGCTATTCACATTTTCAGCAAGAACTCGGCCTAAGCATGCTTGCATCGCAATACTTTCACATTCAGTAACTGGCTTGGCGTGAGACAGTAAATGATCCAAGGCCTGCTGCGCAGTCAACATTGGAGGCTTAGTCATAGTTGATGGGTTACTTATTTTTTAACGGAGATGTGTCGTGATGAATGCTTTGACCTGATTCACATCAGCATCAATATTCTCTACCCGCTGAGGCTGAGACTTAATATCTTTAAATGCAGGCGGGCATTCAGCTGGGCGACCTAAAGCCTCTTGAATCGTTTCTTCAAACTTAATCGGGAGTGCAGTCTCGAGTACTAGCATCGGAATACCCGCTTGTAAATGCTCCCGTGCTACCTTCACACCATCAGCAGTATGCGTATCGATCATCACACCATATTGCTGATCAATATTACGAATAGTGTCTAGGCGATCCTGATGGGTACTACGACCAGATTGGAATCCATATTGGCCAAGCTCTTTAAAAACTGTATCTTTAGAAATATCAAACCCGCCAGTCTCGTCGACTTGCTTAAACATTACTGCAGTTGCCTTACCGTCTTGACCCATGAAGTCAAAGACAAAGCGTTCAAAGTTACTTGCCTTGGAAATATCCATTGATGGACTAGAAGTATGCAGCGTTTCAGCAGATTTGCGGGCACGATATACGCCAGTGCGAAAGAACTCATCAAGGACGTTATTCTCGTTAGTTGCAACAACCAGGTGCGCAATTGGTAAACCCATCATGCGAGCGATATGACCGGCACAAACATTACCGAAATTACCAGATGGCACAGTAAATGACACTCTCTCATTACTAGATTTAGTCGCCAAGAGATAACCTTGGAAGTAATACACCACTTGCGCAACTACCCTACCCCAATTAATCGAGTTCACAGTACCAATTTTGTTATTCGCCTTAAAAGCATGATCATTACTTACTGCTTTAACAATATCTTGACAATCATCAAAGACACCGGCGACTGCTAAATTGAAAATATTGGGGTCTTGCAGGGAATACATCTGTGCAGATTGGAAGGCGCTCATCTTGCCCCGTGGCGAGAGCATAAACACCCTCACACCCTCTTTGCCGCGCATGGCATATTCAGCGGCGCTACCTGTATCACCAGATGTAGCCCCTAAGATATTGAGCTGCTGACCTTTTTTCTGGAGAGTATATTCAAAAAGATTGCCCAATAATTGCATGGCCATATCTTTGAAGGCTAAGGTTGGCCCATTCGAAAGACTTAAGAGCCCAATACGGGTGCCCTGCTCTTCACCCAACCAATGAATCGGCGTAATGTCTTTGGCATTGTCTTGGGAGCGCCCATTGCAATAAACCTGCTCGGTATAGGTCTTGCGTAAGATGGCACGCAAGTCTGCCTGAGGAATATCGTCGCAATACAGACTTAAGACTTCATAAGCAAGATCAGCATATGAAAGACCACGCCAAGAGTCTAACTGTGCAGGAGTGACTTTTGGATACCGAGTTGGCAGATAAAGACCACCATCGGGAGCCAATCCGCCCAATAGAATTTCTAAGAAGGATTGTTGCGGGCTATTGCCACGAGTAGATTGGTAACGCATGAATTTACTTAAGACAGATTTTCTAAACGAATCTTTACCACTTCGCCATCAACTGTTTTGAGGTTCTGAATCTCTTTGATGGCAGAAAGCATGCTTTTTTCTTTAGTCTCATGCGTTAAAGTCACTAAATCTGTTTGGCTCTCACCCTCGTCAGCCTCTTTTTGTAAAAGGGCATCGATAGAGATACTATGAGAAGCCAAAATCTTGGTGATCTCCGCTAGTACGCCAGCTTGGTCAGCCACGCGCATGCGCAAATAGTAGCTAGTAGTGATCTCACCAATGGGTAAGACTGGTGTGTTTTGCACTGCATCTGGC
>CAIVXR010000131.1 GCA_903909925.1 uncultured beta proteobacterium
AAAGATGCTGCCTTAGTTGCTCACTACTACGTTGATGGTGACATTCAAGATCTAGCTATGGAGACTGGCGGCTTTGTTGCTGACTCACTAGAGATGGCACGCTTTGGTAAAAATCATCCTGCCAAGAATTTGATCGTTGCGGGCGTGCGTTTCATGGGAGAGTCTGCCAAGATTCTCAGTCCTGAGAAACGCATCTTCATGCCTGACTTAGAGGCTACCTGCTCTTTAGATTTGGGCTGCGATGCTAGTGACTTTGCTACTTTTAGAGCCTTGCATCCTGATCGTGTGGTGGTGGTCTATGCCAATACAAGTGCTGCAGTAAAAGCACAAGCCGATTGGATGGTCACTAGCTCATGCGCTCTAGCGATCGTGCATCAACTCAAAGTAGAAGGTAAAAAGATTTTGTGGGCACCGGATCGTCATCTTGGTAGGTATATCCAAGAGCAGACTGGCGCTGATATGTTGTTGTGGAACGGCGCCTGCATTGTGCATGATGAATTTAAGGCCGCTGAGCTTGAGATTCTGAAAGCGGCTCATCCTAAGGCCATGATTCTGGTGCACCCCGAGTCACCACAAGGAGTAGTAGATTTAGCAGATGTCGTTGGCTCTACGTCTGCCATGATTAAAGCCGTAGTGGAAGGGTCTGCTACTGAATACATTGTTGCTACTGATAAAGGTATCTTGCATCGGATGCGACAGTTAGCCCCTAATAAGAAACTGATTGAAGCACCAACTGCCGGTGATAGCGCCACTTGCAAGAGCTGTGCTCACTGCCCTTGGATGGCCATGAATGGTTTGCAAGGTATCTTAGATTGTCTTGAGAATGCCTCTGGCGAAATCTTCATTGAAGAGTCTGTACGCGTTAAAGCATTGACCTGCATTGATCGCATGCTCGACTTCACCAAGAATCACCCTGATCTTCTAGCTAAAGCCCAGCATGGCTTTGTGAAGAATATTGGTGCCGCCTAATTTATGTTTGAATACAACGAATCTCTAGAGCAAGCGCGTCAACGCAATATTGCTGATGCCCTCATGGAGGATATTGGTACTGGTGACTGGACTGCTAAGTTGGTACCCAGCAAAACTGTTCAAGCACAACTGATCGTTCGCCAAGCAGCAGTTCTCTGCGGGGTGGATTGGTTCGAAGGTACTTTAAAGAAGCTTGATACCAACGCCAAGGTGACCTGGCATTACCTGGAAGGCGATCTGATGAAAGCCGATACCAAGGTTTGTGATATCGAAGCTGACTCTCAGGCCCTACTCTCCGCTGAGCGAACTTGCATTAACTTTCTGCAGACACTCTCATGGACTGCCAGCATCACCCGCCAGCATGTTGAGGCTATTGCTGGTGTTAGTCCAAACCCTAAGGGTTGCGCGGTACTCGATACTCGTAAGACTATTCCGGGATTGCGCCAAGCCCAGAAATATGCAGTGCGCATTGGCAGTGGTCAGAACCAACGCCTTGCTCTATGGCATGGCATCCTTATTAAAGAAAATCATATTGCTGCAGCTGGTAGTGTCACTGCAGCGCTAAAGAATGCTCAAGCACTCAATGCAGGAGTGGATATTCAGATTGAGGTTGAGAATTTTGCTGAGCTAGAAGAAGCCCTCGCCGCAGGAGCTAAAAGTATTCTGATTGATAACTTCACCACTGATCAAATGAAACAAGCGGTTGTATTAACTGCAGGCCGTGCATTGCTAGAAGCTTCTGGTGGTATCAATTTGGATCAGATGCGCGCTATTGCAGCTACTGGAGTTGATCGTATTTCGCTTGGTAAGTTAACCAAGGATATTAGTGCGGTAGATTTTTCAATGCGTATTTTGTAATAGCTCGCTCAATATATTTAAAAAATCCCGCATTGCTACTAAGCTCTTTAGTTGATTCATCGTCTGCTACTAGCTAAACTAGCAATTCAATGAAGCAATCATAATCACGCGATTTACCCCCCCCTGTAGTACAAGCCCCCACTTTTTGAGCTTTCCCAAGTACTAGCGGGCATCATTTAAACAATAATGTATAAAATTTGATACAATTGAAGAAAATAACAGAAAAACCCATTCAATGGAGGGGATCTAGCCTAAAGGATATTAAGGATAAGAAGATTTTTTCTTACGATGCCCGCAAGGAAGCTGGTCATCAATTGAGCCAAGTTCAAATTGGTTTGGATCCAGATGACTGGAGACCATTTGAAGAAATTGGGGCAGGAACAAAAGAAATACGCATCAATCTAGATGACGGTTGGTATCGAGTGATGTACGTAGCAAAGTTTCAAGATGCCATTTATGTGTTGCATT
>CAIVXR010000132.1 GCA_903909925.1 uncultured beta proteobacterium
AATCGAGCGGTTGGAGAGGAGGCCGGTAATGAGGATTTTTTTGCCGGAGAGAAAGCCCATGTTGTGTCCTTTGCTTCAAATATGATTAGCTATCTACAATTGTTGCATATATGCCTACCCTAAACCCCATTCGCCACATTACATATTTCGTGCTACTAGCCATGCTAGCGGGGCTTGGGGCTAATACAGCGCAGGCAGCACAGGGAATTTCCCAATACGGCAAGCCTAAATACACCGATGGATTTACCCATTTTGATTATGTAAATCCGAATGCCCCAAGGGGCGGCACTCTGACTTTACCCAATCCCGGTCAGAGAAGCAGTTTTGATAAGTTCAATCCATACACTCTGCGTGGTGTGACTGCTCCTGGAATTGAATTGATGTTTGAGTCTTTGGCTGAGGGCAGTGCAGATGAGGTATCGAGTATTTATGGTTTGCTAGCAGAAGATATTGCAGTAGCAGCAGATCATAAGTCAGTCACGTTTCGGATTCGTCCGGAGGCAAAATTTTCGGATGGCACACCAGTTTTAGCTGCAGACGTTAAATATAGTTTTGACGTGCTGATGAGTGGTAAAGCGCACCCAAGATATAAAACTACTTTTGCAGATATTAAAGAAGCCGAAGTGCTATCAGATAGAGCGGTACGTTTTGATTTTAAGAACAACAATGCTGAACTGCCCATTCTGGCTGGAACTTTGCCAATTTTTTCTCGTAACTGGGGAAAGAAAGCAGACGGCAGTATTGTCCCTTTCGAGAAGATTGCCTTCGAAACCCCTGTGGGTAGTGGCCCATATCTGATTGAATCTTTCAAAGCTGGTAAATCAATTACCTACAAAAGAAATCCACAATACTGGGCTGATCAAATGAGTAAGCCTTTAAATGTGCGCGTGGGTTTTTATAACTTTGATCGGGTACTTTACAAGTTATATAGCGATGACGCAGTGCGTCTTGAGGCATTTAAGGCGGGAGAGTTTGATGCCATCGTTGAGTACCGCGCCAAGATTTGGGCAAAGGGTTATGTAGGCTCTAAGTTTGAAAATGGTACCTTATTAAAGAAAGCATTCTTAAATCACAATGGTGCAGGGATGCAGGGTTTTGCCATGAATGTGCGTAAACCCCTTTTTAAGGATGCGCGCGTTCGCCAAGCACTTGGTTTAGCTTTAGATTTCGAATGGCTCAACCGTCAAATCTTTTTCGATCAATATGGTCGTATTAACAGTTACTTCACCAATAGTGATTTGAGCGCTAACTTTGATGGCCCAAGCAAGCCGACTGAAGCAGAGTTGAAATTATTAAGACCGCTCAAGGCTAAATATCCGCAATGGGTGCCTGATGCGGTATTTGGTCCTATGCCAGCGCCACCATCAACAAACCCACCAGAGAGCCTGCGTCAGAATCTCAAGAAAGCCCGCGAACTCCTAATGCATGCAGGCTGGCAGTACCGAGATGGTGCTTTACGCAATGAAAGAGGCGAACCTTTTCGGATGGAAATGGTTGAAAGCGGTGGATTTTTCTTGAGAGTGATTTCTGCATACAGTCGAAACTTAGAGAAGTTAGGCATTCAGTTAGATGTTCGTACGAGTGACTTTGCCTTGTATCAAAAGCGGATGGATGAATATGATTTTGATATGACTACAACGCGTTTTCCAGACTCACAAAATCCCGGCAATGAACTATGGGATCGCTTTGGCAGTCAGGCCGCAAAGGACAAAGGCTCAGATAATATTATTGGTATTCAATCACCCGTCGTAGATGCTTTAGTTGAAGAGATTACTAAAGCCCAGAATCGAGATGAGTTGCGGGCTGCTTGTAGAGCACTTGATCGTGTTCTATGGAATAGTTATTACGTGATACCCCAGTGGTACAACCCAACTCACCGCGTTGCCTTTAGGAAAGAGATGCGCTACCCCGAGCCTCCTTTGTACTATTCGGCTGAGCCTTGGATTATGCAAAATTGGTGGAAAGAGGAGGGTAAATAATGCAAGGACAAATGCGCACTTACCTATTGAAACGCCTGCTCTTAATGATTCCTACTCTATTAGGAGTTCTGACTTTGACTTTTGCAGTGGTGCAGTTCGTACCGGGTGGTCCAGTTGAGCAAATGGTCTTGGAGCTCAAAGGTAAAGGTGATGCTGGAGTTGGAGGTACAGAGTCTTCTGGCGCTGGCGCTACTTATCGTGGACGTCAAGGTATTGATGCTCAACGCTTAGAAGAAGTGAAAGCGCTTTATGGATTTGATAAGCCACCGTTAGAGCGTTACTTTATGATGCTCGGGCGTTTTGCTAGATTTGATTTAGGTCAAAGCTATTACCAGCATGAGAGCGTCTGGGGATTGGTTGTTTCGAAACTTCCTGTATCCATCAGTATTGGTTTGTGGACCTTTTTCATCACATATTTAGTTTCGATTCCGCTAGGTATTGCCAAGGCAGTGCGGGATGGCTCGCGCTTTGATGCCGTGACAAGTAGCATCATATTAGTAGGCTATGCCATCCCAGGATTTGTCTTGGGAGTTTTGCTTTTAGTCATCTTTGGTGGCGGTAGCTTCTTGCAAATATTTCCCTTGCGAGGTCTTACCTCAGATAACTGGAGTGATCTGAGTTTGATTGGTAAGGTGATGGACTATTTGTGGCATTTAGTGCTCCCAATCACCGCTTCAGTACTCGGTAGTTTTGCAGTGGTCACGATGCTGACTAAGAACTCCTTCCTAGAAGAGATCCGCAAACAATATGTTTTGACTGCGAGAGCAAAGGGCCTTACTGAACAACAAGTGCTCTGGAAGCATGTGTTTCGGAATGCACTTTTGCCTCTGGTAACGGGCTTCCCCGCGGCATTCATCGGGGCGTTCTTCACTGGCTCACTTCTCATTGAGACTCTCTTTTCATTAGATGGGCTTGGCTTGCTCTCATATGAGTCTGTGATGCGTAGAGACTATCCAGTAGTATTTGGCACCTTATATTTATTTACTCTCATTGGTTTGTTTACGAAACTCATTTCCGATCTTTGCTATGTTTATATCGATCCTCGGATTCAGTTTGGTGCTGGAGGCGGTTCATGAGTCGGTGGCAGCGCTTTAAACACAGCCATGTTGGCTATGCCAGCTTATGGATCTTCACGATCCTCTTTGGCTTATCCATGTGCGCTGAGTTGATTGCGAATGACAAGCCTTTAGTCGTGCGCTATGAAGGACAATTTTATTTTCCGATTGCCAAGAATCAACCTGAAACTGTATTTGGTGGTGACTTCTCGACTCCAACGGATTTCTTAGACCCAGATATTCGTCAAAACATTACAAGTAATGGTAACTGGGCAATCTACCCCCCAATTCACTATAGCTATGAGACCTTGAACTACTTCTCAAAGGTTCCTAATCCAGCGCCACCTTCCTGGGAAAACTGGCTTGGCACCGATGATCGTGGAAGAGATGTCTTAGCACGCCTGATTTATGGTTTTCGTTTATCAATTCTGTTTGGCCTAGCCCTTACGATAGTAGGGGTGAGTGTGGGGATCATTACAGGATCCTTGATGGGATTTTTTGGTGGCAAGTTTGACCTAGTCTCGCAGCGACTGATTGAAATTTGGTCAGCAATGCCAGAACTCTATCTGCTCATTATTTTTGCATCGATCTTCAATCCAAGCGTTTCCTTATTAATTATTTTGCTTGCTGCATTTGGTTGGATGGGGCTATCTGACTATGTACGAGCAGAATTTTTCCGTAACCGTGCCTTAGAGTATGTGCGAGCAGCTCGCGCATTAGGTTTAACCAATGTGCAAATTATGTGGCGTCATATTCTGCCAAATAGTTTGACTCCGGTGATTACCTTTTTACCGTTTCGAATGAGTGCCGCCATTTTGTCTTTAACCAGTTTGGATTTCTTGGGTCTGGGCGTGCCGCCAGGCACTCCAAGTCTTGGCGAGTTGCTCTCGCAAGGTAAAGGTAATTTGGATGCTTGGTGGATTTCCCTATCAACCTTTGTGGTTCTAGTAGCAACACTACTATTGCTGACATTTATGGGCGAGGCGTTGCGCGACGCTTTTGATTCTCGTAAATCTGGTGCGATGAGCGGAGGCCGTTCATGAGCTTGCTTCGCTATGAAGATCTTAGTATTTCATTTGGGTCGGGGCGCCGTGAAAAGTTTGCGGTGAATCATCTCAATTTAGAAATTGGGATTGGTGAGCGAGTAGCTTTGGTAGGTGAATCTGGCTCTGGCAAAACACTGACTGCTTTAGCTCCTTTACGGCTCGAGCCAGAGGGGGCCAAAGTATCTGGCAAGATTCTGTGGAATCAAAAAGACGGGCAGGGTACAGTCGATTTACTCTCAATGCCAATTCAAGATATCCGAGAAATTCGTGGCCGAGAAATTGCCATGGTATTTCAGGAGCCGATGACAGCGCTCAATCCCTTATTCACCATAGGCAATCAAATCATTGAAGCGGTTCAGATTTATCAGCCGTTGATTTCCAAAGCAGATTGCATTGATGCGGCAATTGATCTACTAAAAAAGACTGGCATTCCAGAACCTGAGCGTCGTTTTCATTCTTACCCACACCAACTCTCAGGCGGTCAAAGACAGCGTGCAATGATTGCAATGGCGTTAGCCTGCAAGCCACGCCTCTTGATTGCGGATGAGCCAACAACTGCACTTGATGTGAGTTTGCGTCTGCAGATTTTGGATTTGCTCAAAGAGCTCCAAGAGGAGTCTAAAGATCAAGGCGGCATGGGTATTTTATTAATTACGCATGATCTCAATTTAGTGAAACACTTTGCTCAGCGTGTGGCGGTGTTAAATCAAGGCAATTTGATGGAGTCGGGGCCAACTAAACAAGTCTTCACTCAACCAAGTGATCCCTACACAAAGGCGCTCGTCAATAGTGGACCTGTCCGAGATTTAGCTCCTGTCATGCCTTTAGCGCCCGTTCTTCTGAAGACTGAAGATTTATCGGTTGCTTATCCCAGCACAGAATCTGCCACTTGGTTTAAAAAAGCGCCGGCACATAAGGTACTAAAGAAAGTCAGTTTTTCTTTAAAGCAGGGCCAAACCATTGGTGTGATTGGTGAATCAGGCTCTGGCAAGACTACCTTGGGGATGGCAGTGCTTGGCTTACTGGGAGATTCTGCAGCACAGGTTTCTGGAGAGGTAGATGTTCTTGGTAACGATTGGCAAAAACTCAAGCCAGTAGAGCGTCGTGCAATGCGCTCAAGCTTGCAAGTGATTTTTCAGGATCCGTTTGGCTCCTTATCTCCCCGCATGAATGTGATGCAAATTGTCGCTGAGGGATTGGATGTTCACTTTCCAAAACTCTCAACTGCTGAACGCGAAAATCGGGTAGTCGATATTCTGAAAGAGGTGGGTATTGATCGCTCGGCACTCACGCGTTATCCACATGAGTTCTCTGGTGGTCAAAGACAGCGCATTGCCATTGCTAGGGCGCTAATTTTGCGTCCACAAATTTTGGTTTTAGATGAGCCCACTTCGGCTTTAGATGTTTCCATACAAAAACAAGTATTGGCGCTCCTGACAGAACTGCAAAAGAAGTACAACTTGGCTTATCTAATGATTAGCCATGATTTAGCAGTGATTAGAGCGATGTCCCATGAGGTGATGGTTCTCAAAGGCGGCAAGGTAGTGGAGTTTGGGGATACTGAAACCCTGATCAAGTCACCGCGCCAGACCTATACCAAGGAACTTTTTGCAGCAGCTGAGCTGACTTAATAGGGTAGCGAAATGCTCCTTGAGTGGGCTAATTTGGTGCATTTGCCCCATTTTAAGGATAAATCATCTTTATAAACAGAGACTTAAGACTAGAGTCTGAATTTGGTTAATCAAGGGTTCTTTGTTAAACTGATTCGATGTCACTGAAAAAAGCACTACTTTTAAAGCTTCTAGGTATTGCCTTGGGCTTAACTGTTTCTGTGTCGACCTATGCTGTCGATACGCCTAGTGACGCGCCTGCCGAAGCAGTTGTTCCTAAAGAAAGTATGTTTCAGGCGGGTCGCTCTTATCTTTACCGTGCTTCTGACCGCTTAGTTGATACCGTTTCTGGAAAATCAGAAGAGTTAATCGACCGTGCCATGGAAGTCATTGGCGTGCGTTATCGCTCCGACACTGAATTGCCTCAGTCTGGTTTAGATGGTAGTAGTTTTGTTGGTTATGTTTTTAAAGACAAGCTCGGATTTTTATTGCCACGTAAATCGACCCAAATGAGTCGTGTTGGCAAGCCTATTAATCGTGATGAGTTGCAACCGGGTGATCTCGTATTTTTTAATACGATGCGCTTAACTTTTTCTCATGTCGGTATTTATGTTGGCGACAATAAATTTATTCACTCTCCATCCAAGGGTACTGCTGTTCGCGTTGACGATCTTGGAAGTCTTTATTGGGACAAACGCTTTGATGGTGCGCGCCGCTTAGATGGTAGCGACAATTTGGATGATGCAGAACGCAAAGAGCTCTTGAACGAAGTTAAAAATCTCAAGCGTAAGTCACGTAACCTATAAGGCATAGGCTCTCTAGCTCTTTAGCTTTTCCTTAATTAAAGCCATTTGTTCCTGTGCTGCAGCCTCTCCCGCCAGGATGGCGGCATTTCTGGATCTAAAGTCACCGCTGCTCATTTGTTTTAGTTGTGGGGTAATTACAATATCAGCACTCTTAAGTTCGAATTGATTAATACTGCTTTGCATAATTGAAATGGTGTGCTGAAGAATTCCAAACGTACCACTAGCGTCTTGATGCACTGGCTCGGAAGAAATATTGACCGCAATGACTAAGGTTGCCCCCATTTGTCTTGCATAACTTACCGGCACTGGTGCTACCAATCCACCATCGACATATTCTTTGCCACTAATAACTGTGGGCTGGAATACGCCAGGAACGCTGCACGATGCGCGTACAGCC
>CAIVXR010000133.1 GCA_903909925.1 uncultured beta proteobacterium
ACCTGCAACGCTCTGATGTCGATAGAGCAGAGCGCAAACAAAAGGCGGGTAAGTGGCGCGGTGAAATGCCGATAGCGCTCTATTCCAGAGAAGAGGTCGAGATGACCTTAGCCCAATTTGAAGTTGTAGAGTATGGACAGAACAAAGAGTTAGCGCCAGGGATTCAGTTAGAGTTTCGTAACGCTGGACATATTTTAGGCTCTACGATTGCGCTAATTGATATTACTGAAGATGGCAAGCAGCAAAAGCGTTGTGTTTTTTCAGGGGATATTGGCATGAAGGGAAAAGTCTTAATGCCAGATCCAGATTTAATTGCTAGTGCCGATGTATTAGTGGTTGAGTCAACCTACGGAGATCGTTTGCATCGCAATTTACAGGCAACCGAAGATGAGTTAGTGGAAGTTGTTACTTCAACTATGTCTGGCCATGGAAATATAGTGATGCCTGCTTTTGCAGTTGGTAGAACGCAAGAGATCTTATTCTTGCTAATTGATCTTGTAAAAAAAGGGCGCTTACCGCATTTAAGTATCTGGGTAGATTCGCCGATGGCAACCGCTGCTACGCATCTGACTCAGCACTTTTTCTCGCAAATGGATAGTCTTTCTCAAAATACTTTTGAGTGGTATAAAAAACATCCCGATGCTGTGGACTTACGCTTTATAGCCGATGTAGAAGAATCTAAGGCTCTTAACAAAGTCAAAGGCGGGGCTATTATTATTTCTGCAAGTGGCATGTGTGATGCTGGACGTATTGTCCACCACTTAGCTAGCAATCTGCCGCGGGCACAAAATGCCATCATTATTACTGGCTTTCAGGCCTATGGGAGCTTAGGCAGGCGTCTTGTAGATAAGGCGCAAAAGGTGAGATTGTTTGGTGAAGAGGTGCCTGTAAAAGCCTCGATCCATACGATTGGAGGCCTATCAGCGCACGCTGACCAAGCAGGCCTTCTAGATTGGCTAAAAGGATTTGATAAGGCACCAAAAAGCACGTTTATTGTGCATGGAGAGCCTGAGTCATCTGCAGTATTTGCCCAAAGCATTCGAGAGAACTTGGAGTGGAAAAATGTCATCATTCCAGAGAGATTGCATACCTACGAATGCTAAGTGCAACAGATCAAGATTCTCGTTTGACGGTGTAACTCACAAATTTGAGGTCAAACTACCATTGGGCAGTTTTTACTCGAAAAGCTAGGGTTATTGCTCATATAAGCTTGGCAACTAAAGGAACACACTGGGTTTAGTTCCGTATGGGCATCTGGAAGATGCAGGGAGGTAGAGTGAGTTCAGATGATCCGAATCAATTAGTTGAGCTTAGCTATGTCAGTAAGGCTACTCAGGCTATGGGCTTATCAAGTCTGATTCATCTGTTTGATATTTCCCATAAATGGAATCAGAGCCATGAACTTACGGGCGTCTTATTTTATGAGAACGAGCATTTCTCACAAATTCTTGAAGGCAGACGAGAAGATGTGCTGTTCCTTTGGGAAAAAATTCAAAAAGACCATCGCCATCAAATTCTGCATCAAATTGCCTTTAATGTAATTGAGCGAAGACTATTTCCTAACTGGGCTTTGCGATTTTATGGCGGAGATCAAATTGCTAAAGACGTGCCTCATCTGGCAGGAGTACTTGATGGTCTTCCAAGTCATGATGTTGAGTTATTGAAAATCATGCGCTCAGTAGCCCAGGGTAATCAGCAGTGAATATGCAATTACCGGCGCGTATTAAACTCTACAATTCTTTATCTAAACCCCTGATTTGATTGATTTATAAGGCTTCTAAGCCAAAGTGTAGGCCTTGAGCATCCATCTGAAAGACGATGAAATGCAGTCGCATATACTATTTAGATAAGAATAAAGAATAAAGAATATAGACTGGGGACTCATTTCAAATGCTTAATGACGATTTATGTTTTACATCCGCTACTGAACTATCCAAACTCATTCGATCAAAGAAGATCTCAGTTGTGCAGCTGATTCGTGCACACTTAGACCAGATTGAGCGCTTAAATCCCATCTTAAATGCGATTGTCACCTTAACTGCTGAGTCAGCATTAGAGCAAGCTGTGATTGCAGATCAAAAAATTGGGGCCAATGATTCGATTGGCATCTTGCAGGGATTGCCAGTAGCTCATAAGGATTTATTTTTAACCCGCGGTGTGAGAACGACTTTTGGATCTCTTGCCTATCAAGATTTTGTGCCTGATGTTGATTCGTTACCGGTCGAACGCTTAAAGAAAGCCGGTGCCATCAGCTTAGGAAAAACCAATACACCAGAGTTTGGTGCTGGTAGCCAAACATTTAATGCCGTCTTTGGTTCTACGCCTAATCCATATGACCTGACTAAGACCTGCGGGGGCTCTTCAGGTGGCGGTGCAGTCGCTTTAGCCAGCGGCATGATTTCTTTGGCTGATGGAACCGATTTAGGCGGCTCATTGCGCAATCCAGCCAGCTTTTGCAATATTGTTGGAATTAGGCCATCGGTTGGTAGAGTGCCTTCATGGCCAGAATCATTGGGTTGGCAAACCATGAGTGTGTCAGGTCCGATGGCGCGCTCGGTTCAAGATTTAGCCTTGGCCATGGCTGCAATGGCAGGGCCTGATGATCGTTCGCCGATTTCTTTAGAAGCCCCTGGAGAACTCTTTTTAAATCCTCTGGCAAGATCATTTAAAGGATGCAAGGTTGCCTTTAGTGCTAACTTAGGTGGCTTACCCGTTGAGCCAGAAGTGGCCGGGGTAGTAGAGTCCTCTCGGGCGGTGTTTGAGGAAATCGGTTGCGATGTAGTCAACGATGAGCCTGATATAAATGAGGCAGATGAAATCTTTATGCTCTGGCGCGCGTGGAGAACAGAGCTGCGCATTACCCCCTTATTAAAAGAGCACCGTGCTCAGATTAAAGATACGGTGATCTGGAATGCAGAGCAAGGCTTGCCGATTACTGGCCCTCAACTAGCGCGAGCTGAAGCGAAACGCACTGAGCTCTATCACCGCATGCGTGAGTTCTTTCAGAAGTATGAATTTCTGGTCTTGCCCGTCTCTCAGGTCGCACCTTTTTCTATTGATGAAGAGTATCCAGCACACATTAACGGTATCAAAATGGATACTTATATTGCTTGGCAAAAAACCTGCTATTTCATTAGTGCGCTCGGAAATCCGGCGATTTCAGTACCGGCAGGATTTACATCGGGCGGGCTACCGGTGGGCATCCAGATTGTGGGGCGGCATCGCGATGACTTTGGGATATTGCAGCTAGGGCATGCTTTTGAGCAAAAAACCCTATTTGCACAGAGGAAACCCCCTATATGCAAGCCTTAGCAAGTCGATTGAGAATAGTTCCTTAATAGATCAGTTCGCTACCCATCGAAGGAGAGTAAACATGCACAAGAATTCACAATACGCTGCGCTATTGTTTGGCTTCTTAAGCTTTTTCTCAAGCATTGCCATTGCAGCACCTTATCCAGAAAAGCCTATTCGCTTGGTTGTTCCTTATACTCCGGGCGGAACAACGGATGTCTTAGCCAGAATTGTTTCTCAAGGTTTGACTGAAAAATTGGGCGTTGCCGTCATTGTTGAAAACAGGCCAGGTGGTGGAAATAATATTGGTACTGAGTATGTTATTAAATCACCACCTGATGGCTATACCTTGCTACTGGCAAATCCCGCCAATGGAATTAATGCCACTCTATATAAAAACTTACCATTTAACTTTATCAATGAGACAGCTCCGGTCGCTGGTATTGTGCGTACACCCAATGTGATGGTGATCACCAATGGTATGCCAGTGAAAACCGTTGCCGAGTTTATTGAGTATTGCAAAGCCAATCCTACCAAAGTCAACATGGCATCTTCTGGTAGCGGAACCTCAGTGCATTTATCGGGCGAGCTTTTTAAATCCATGACCGGCTGCAAGATGGCCCATATTCCTTATAAAGGAGCAGGTCCAGCTTTAAATGATTTGATTGGTGGTCAGGTACAAGTTATTTTTGATAACTTGCCCTCATCAGCAGGGTTTATTAAAGATGGCAGAATTCGGGCGCTGGGGGTCACTTCAGTAACGATTGAGCCCTCATTGCCTAATGTACCAACGATTGCTGAAACTGTCCCAGGCTATGAAGCGACTGCTTGGTTCGGACTGGCGACAACTAAAGGTGCACCACGCGAAGCTATTGATAAAGTCAATGCTGCGATGAATCAACTATTAGCAGATCCCAAAATGTTAAAGCGTTTAGCCGATTTAGGCGGCGTACCGATTCCGGGAACACCAGAAGATTTTGGAAAGGTGATTACTACTGAAACTCAGAAATGGGAAAAAGTAGTCAAGGCATCTGGCGCTACAGTGGATTAAGAGAATAGAGAGAAGGCCAGCTAATGGAGCAGCAAAAGAACGTCTTAATTACTGGCGCTAGTCGTGGAATCGGTAGGGCAATTGCTACGCGCTTAACTCATGATGGATATCGTGTTATTAATTTAGATAAGGTGGCCCCACTAAGCCTATTAGAAGGCGAAGAATTTCATCAAATCGATATTACGCAGAGCGATCTACTTACAAGCCTTCTTCAAGAGATCACTGCTCGCACCACCGTACTTAGATTAGTGAATAATGCCGGCATTATTAAGCCAGGTGCTCTTGAAGATGTGAGTGCAGCAGATTTTGATGCAGTCTACACACTTAATTTAAAGGCGCCTATGGTGCTAGCTCAGCAATTACTCCCTCAGATGCGAGCATCGAACTTTGGACGCATTGTCAATATTGCCAGCCGAGCAGCGTTAGGCAAAGAAGAGCGTACCGCCTACGCCGCTATGAAAGCAGGGTTGCAGGGAATGACTAGAACTTGGGCTTTGGAGTTGGCCCAATATGGCATTACGGTCAATGCCATTGGACCTGGGCCGATAGCAACAGAATTGTTTACTTCTGGCAATCCACCAAATGCTCCAAAGACCATCAAAATCATTGAAAGTATTCCGGTTAAAAGAATGGGGCAGCCAGAAGATATTGCACACGCAGCTGCCTATTTATTGGATGATCGCTCAAGTTTTACTACTGGCCAAACACTCTACGTTTGCGGTGGTATGACCGTAGGATTAAGCAATGCGAGCTAATTCCATTGATTGCATTTGATAAAGGAAAAATAAAGTGAAGTTATTAATATTTGTATGTTCTTTGTTGCTATCGATTTCTCAAAGCTATGCAACTGATACCCGGATCGAAGGCATACCAGGTGGACAAAAATTTGAGGCCAATCCCTTTTGGTTAAAGCCTTTGCCTAATCAATGGATTATTGGTCAAGTAGCAGGCATTGCGATTGATAAAAACGATCACCTATGGATTGTTCATCGCCCAAATACACTTGCCCCAGATGAACTTGGGCTAGCGAATAAGAATGCTAAATGCTGTATTGCAGCCCCACCCGTGATTGAGTTTGATAAAAATGGAAAAGTTTTGCAAGCGTGGGGTGGACCAGGACAAGGTTATGACTGGTTTGAGAACGAACACGGCATCTACATTGCCCCAAATGGCGATGTATGGCTTGCTGGTAATGGCAAATCTGACCGTCAGTTACTGAAATTTACTAAAGACGGTAAATTCTTATTACAAATTGGTAGCCCTGGCCTTGAACAGAGCTCAAACGATACAAAAAATTTAGGACGTCCAGCACATATGGACTTAGATGTTGCAGCAAACGAAATATTTGTTGCGGACGGCTATCAGAATCGTAGAGTAGTTGTGTTTGATTCCAATACGGGTGCATATAAAAGACATTGGGGCGCCTATGGCGGTAAGCCAGCCGATGGCGTCTTTGAGCGCTTTAATACCAAACTAGAGCAATTTGGTAATCCAGTGCATTGCGCTCGCTTGCTGAAGAATGGCCAATTGGCGGTGTGCGATCGCGCTCAAAATCGTTTGCAGATCTTCACTAAAGACGGTAAGTTTGTGAGGCAGCTCGAGATAGATGTAGAGACAAAAGATAATAAAACAGGATGGGGTTCCGTTTATGACGTCGTAGAGGATTCCCGCAGCCAGTACTTTTTCATTGCTGATGGCAGTAATAATGAAATCAAAATTGTCGATCAGAAAACGGGCAAGACACTTGGAACCATCGGACGATCTGGTCGTAACGCTGGTGATTTTCATGTACTGCATAACATTGCGATTGATAGTCAAGGAAATCTCTATACCTCAGAAGTCGATAACGCTAAACGTGTTCAGAAGTTTGACCGCAAGAAATAGTCTCTAAGGTAAATGCATGAGTAAGAGTCATAAGGTAGTCATCGTAGGCGGCGGCGCTGGAGGATTAGAGCTGGCCACAAAGCTAGGTAATCGCTACGGCTCTTCAAAGTCCGGCTCTCAAAAAATTAGTGTTACCTTAGTTGATAAAAATCGGACCCATATCTGGAAGCCAAAACTCCATGAGGTTGCTGCAGGCATTATGGACCTGGCTGATCAAGAGTTAGATTACATCGCTCAAGCCCATTGGCATCATTTTGCTTTTCGAATTGGTGAACTGATCGATATTGATCGAGAGAAAAAAGAAATCCGTATTGGCCCATTTCTAGATGACTCGGGTGAGATGATTACACCTGAGCGCTTGATTCCTTACGACACCTTGATTATTTCTATTGGTAGCTTAACGAACGATTTTGGCACTCCAGGAGTAGCACAGTATGCGCAGCGCTTAGAGTCATTAGCCGATGCCAAACGCTTTCATTTACGCATGATTAATGCATGTCTTAGAGCGCAGTCACAGAACGCTCCCTTAGCTTTAAATCAACTCAAAGTGGCCATTATTGGTGCTGGCGCAACGGGTGTAGAGTTGGCTGCTGAACTCCACCGTACAACTCGCCAAGTTATTTCCTATGGCATGGACCGCGTTAATCCCGACAAAGATCTGAAAGTGATCCTGATTGAGGCCGCGCCGCGCATATTGCCAGCACTTCCAGATAGAGTCTCTGCAGCAGCACAAACGCTCTTGGTAGACCTTGGGGTCGAAGTAATTGCCAATGCAAAAGTAGAGGAAGTTTTTGCAGACAAGTTGCGCCTTGCCGGTGGGGTCGAGATTCCAGCTGAATTAATTGTGTGGGCCGCTGGTGTGAAGGCGCCTGATTTTTTACATGAAATTGCTGGCTTAGAAACTAATCGTGCAAATCAATTGGTAGTATTGTCAACCTTGCAAACTACCCGCGATCCTCATATCTTTGCCATGGGCGATTGTGCTGCCTGTCCTTGGCCTGAGGCAGCCAACGGCAAAGGTGGCATTGTTCCGCCACGGGCTCAAGCAGCCCATCAACAGGCCTCACATCTGTATTCTCAAATTGAAAATATTATCCAGGGTAAGCCTTTGAAAGCTTATCGATACCGTGATTTTGGCTCGCTCGTTTCCTTGGGCAAATTTAGTAGTGTTGGCAGCATGATGGGTGGATTGATTGGTGGCAGCCTGATGATCGATGGTTTTTTTGCCAAGATCATGTATCTGAGTCTGTATAAATTACACCAACTGGCCTTACACGGCTGGTTCAAGGTAATACTTGATACGATCAGCCGTTTAATTCATCGCCGAACTGATTCAATTGTGAAACTGCACTAAAACGAATCGAGAATCATTCATCTGCAATAGTGTTTCGTAGTACACCAATCGATTCGATTTCGATTTCACAGATATCGCCGGGCTTCATAAAGACCGGTGGCGTCCTGGCATAGCCTACACCAGCAGGTGTGCCGGTAATGACCACATCGCCTGGCTCTAAAGTCATACATTCAGAAATTAACACAATAGTTTCTGCAACCCCCCATAAGAAATCCTTGGTATTGGCATTTTGCATCACTTGACCATTTAAGCGCGATTGAATCTGTAAACCATCGCATCCCAGTGGCAGTTCATCAGGGGTTACCAGCCAAGGGCCAAATGCTCCAGTGTGATCAAAGTTCTTGCCAATCGTCCACTGAGTGGTCTTGCGTTGGTAATCTCGAATACTGCCATCATTAAAGATGCTGTAAGCCGCGACGCAATCTAAAGCATTTTCTAGCGTGAGGTGTCGTGCTTTCTTACCAATAATAAAAGCAAGCTCTGCTTCGTAATCTAACTTGTCAGAAACTTGAGGGCGAATAATCGGACTCAAATGTGCTGTCATTGAGCTAGGGCCGCGCATAAAAAAACTAGGGTATTCAGGCCGTGCGTTGCCACCTTCTTTGGCATGGTCAGCATAGTTCAGACCCATGCAGACAATTTTTCCAGGCCTTTCAATCGGCACCTTGAAGGTAATCGTATTGAGCGCACCATTTACTGCTTTGGTATTGGTAATGGTAGAGCGCACGCGGTCTAAATGCGTTTGGGATTGAATGATTTCTTGTAAGCTCTTAGGGATAAGCGGGTCTGTGGCACACACATCAATAAAGGTATCTGCGCCGCTTTTGGAAAGCACCCCTACGCCTTCATATCCATTCGGACCTTTAAAGCCAAATAACCTCATCTTTGCCTCTCCAATTCATTGTTTTATTACCAGTTCCTGAAGTATAGGTCAGCCCGATTGCTCCTAGGGCACGGCAAAGTGTGATAACTTTCTGTTGAGCCTATATGAATACCAGCACCCACAAGACCGACAAGAAAGTATAAAAATAGCATGCAGACACCAAGCAAGGTAAACAATGGTGGTCAGATACTGGCAAATGCCTTAGTAAGACAAGGGGTGGATATTGCCTTTGGGGTTCCTGGTGAAAGCTTCTTGCCGCTATTAAATGGTTTGGTGGATCACCCTCAATTTCAGTTTATTACTTGTCGTCAAGAGGGCGGCGCCGCCTATATGGCTGAGGCCTATGCAAAATTGACAGGCCGGCCTGGAGTAATGATGGTCACGCGCGGTCCTGGCGCTTCAAATGCCATGATTGGTATGCATACCGCATATCAAGATGCGACCCCTATGGTTTTGCTGGTTGGTCAAGTTGGCACAGATATGGTTGAGCGTGAAGCCTTCCAAGAAATTGACTATCGCCGTATGTATTCAGAATGTGCAAAATGGGTTGGCAGTATTGATCGCATTGATCGTATCGATGAGTTTGTCTCCCATGCATTTCATATTGCGCAAGCAGGGCGTAAGGGCCCAGTGGTACTCGCTTTGCCTGAGGATGTCTTGTATATGCCCGGCCAAGATAATCCAACTCAGCCAGCCCATATTGTTCAGCCAGGTTTAGATACTCAGCAGTTTGATTTAGCGATGAAGGCATTCACATCGGCTAAGAAACCGATGATTATTGCTGGCGGCGGCAATTGGAACAGCAATGCCTGTGAAGCTTTACGTAGCTGGGCTAATCAAGAAGGGGTGCCTGTAGCTACGAGCTTTCGGTCTCAGGATTTAATCGATAACTTAGATTCTGCGTTTGCTGGTGATTTAGGAATCGGCGCTAATCCAGCTTTAGTAAAGCGTATTACGCAAGCTGATGTTCTATTAGTTATCGGCGAGCGCTTAGGCGAGATGACAACGGCTGGTTACACCCTGTTCTCGATTCCCCAGGCTAAAAATACTTTAATTCAGGTGCTCCCGGGTGCAGAAGATTTGGGCCGCGTTTATCGTCCAGACTTTGCTATCAATTGCAGCCCAGAAAATTTCTGCCTAGCTCTAAAGAATGTCAAGATGGGCAGTCAATATGAGCGCGCAGCAATGCAAGCAGCGCATGCGGAGTATTTAGCATTTGCTAGCCCAGTGACTACGCCAGGAGATTTGCAATTAGCTCAAATCATGAGTTCATTGCCAAGCCTTATACCGCGTGATGCGATTGTGACTAATGGTGCCGGCAACTTTGCTACCTGGGTACATCGCTTCTATCCTTATGGACCACATAAAACCCAATTGGCTCCTGCCAATGGCTCTATGGGCTACGGTTTACCCGCAGCCATTGCTGCCAAGATCGTTAATCCTGAAAAAGTCGTGATTGCGGTTTGCGGTGATGGTGACTTTATGATGAACTGCCAAGAGTTAGCAACAGCGGCCCGCTATGATGCCTTCCCCATTGTTTTTGTTGTCAATAATAGTATGCTGGGAACGATTCGCATGCATCAAGAGCGCGAGTTTAAGTCGCGCGTGATGGCAACTGGATTAACTAATCCAGATTTTGTGAAGTTTGCCGATAGCTTTGGAATGCCCGGTTTTAAAGTGACTAAGACCGAAGAGTTTGCACCGGTATTTGCAAAAGCACTTGCCAGCAAAAAGGGTGCATTAATTGAATTGGTCTTAGATCAAGAGGTGATCTCCCCCAGTAAACTACTTTCTCAACTGGGGAAGTAGGGAAGTTAGTCTACTTTTGCCCCAGACTCTTTTACAACCCTAGACCACTTAGCAATTTCATTTTTGATGAAGACGCTAAATTGCGCAGGCGTATTGCCAACGGGTTGTG
This sequence comes from uncultured beta proteobacterium, assembly GCA_903909925.1. Classification (GTDB taxonomy): domain Bacteria; phylum Pseudomonadota; class Gammaproteobacteria; order Burkholderiales; family Burkholderiaceae; genus Polynucleobacter. The sequence continues at coordinate 10,382 of CAIVXR010000133.1, forward strand.
CGCCCATCGCTAAATACTTTTCTTTTACTGCTGGACTATTAATCGCTGCCATTAATACGGTGCTATCTTTATTCAAAATATCTGCAGGCATATTGGCAGGACCAACTACACCAAACCAAGAGGTGGCTTCATAGCCAGGCAAGTTTGCTGCTTCAGCAATTGTTGGTAGATCTGGGAAAGCTGGGGAGCGTTTTGCGCTCGTAACTGCTAAGGCTTTTAAGCGGCCTGCCCGAATAAAGTTAATCGATGATGGCAAGTTATCAAACATGATATCCACATTGCCTGCCATGAGATCAGTTACTGCCGGCGGGCTTCCTTTATACGGCAGATGCACCATATAAGTTTTAGTCATTGACTTAAAAAGTTCTCCAGCCATATGGATCGATGTGCCATTACCACTCGAGGCCATATTGATCTTGCCCGGATGGGCTCTAGCATAGGCAATCAGATCATTCACAGTATTGATATTGTTCTTGGCAGCAAACTCTGGATTTAAAACCAAGACATTGGGCAACTCAGCAACCAAAGAGATGGGTGTGAAATCTTTAATGGGATCGTATGGCAGCTTTCCACCGCCTTGAGTGTAGAGCGGCAGATTAATACCATGTGTACCTACCGAAGCCATGAGCCAGGTATAGCCATCAGGCAGTGCTTTAGCAACAATTTCTGCGCCGATGTTTCCACCTGCGCCAGGTTTATTGTCGATGATGACATTCCACTTGTAAGTATTGAGAAGTTCGTTTTGAAGTGGCCTCGCAATGTTATCGGTTGCGCCCCCAGCCGGAAAAGGAACAACATACCGGATGGGCTTATTTGGGTAATCTGATTGGGCCAAGCCTACTGGAGCAAAAAAAGCCAGCAGCAGG
>CAIVXR010000134.1 GCA_903909925.1 uncultured beta proteobacterium
CCAGCAGACTCAATCACGTCAGGATAGATAGTTCCTTGGGCAAGCCACTTCGCGTTCTGAATCTTGCCAGATTCGCTCTGGAATATTTCTACAAATTCTTTACCGATGATTTTGCGCTTTGCTTCTGGATCGGCAACACCAGATAACTTACTCATAAAGGTATCTTTGGCATCGACACGAATGACTTTCACGCCTAAGTTACGTGCAAACATCTCCATCACCATATCGCCTTCATTTAAGCGTAGCAGGCCATGATCAACAAATACACAAGTGAGTTGATCGCCAATGGCACGATGGATGAGAGCAGCAGCAACACTAGAATCAACGCCGCCAGACAAACCTAGAATGACTTCTTCGCTACCTACTTGCTTGCGAATATTCTCAACAGCTTCACTGATGTAATCACCCATCACCCAATCTGGCTTACATTTGCAGATCTCATGAACAAAACGCTCAATGATTGCGGTGCCTTGAATCGTATGAGTAACCTCTGGATGAAACTGGAAAGCATAGAAGCGACGATCTTCATCTGCCATGCCGGCAATAGGACAAGACTCGGTGGAAGCCATCAACCTAAATGACGGCGGCAAGGTGGTTACAGAATCACCATGACTCATCCAAACCTTGAGAATGCCATGACCTTCACTTGTAGAAAAGTCTTGTATTCCTTTGAGGAGATTGGTGTGACCATGAGCGCGAACCTCAGAATAGCCAAATTCACGCGCCTTACCTAATGACTCAGCAGATGCAACTGCACCGCCTAACTGAGTTGCCATTGTTTGCATACCATAGCAAATACCCAAAACAGGCACCCCTAGTTCAAAAACGATTTGGGGTGCGCGTGGGCTAGCAGCTTCTGTTACTGAGCTTGGGCCGCCTGAGAGGATAATTCCCTTACCGCCCTGTTCTTGAATAAATTTACGAATGAATTCTGGGTCGCAATCGTAGGGATGAATCTCCGAATAGACTCGTGCATCACGCACACGCCTTGCAATTAATTGAGTTACTTGTGAACCAAAGTCGAGAATCAGTATTTTGTCGTGCACGAAAGAAACAGTCTTAATCAATGTGGTAATTCGGCGCTTCCTTAGTGATCTTCACATCATGAACGTGCGACTCGCGTACGCCCGCTGAAGTAATTTCCACAAAATTGGCTTTTTCATGTAATTCAGCAATCGTTTTGCAGCCTAGATAACCCATCGAAGATCGAATACCCCCTGTGAGTTGATGCAAGATAGCTAAAACGCTTCCCTTATAAGGAACTTGCCCCTCAATACCTTCTGGGACCAGTTTCTCAGCATTAGCCACGATATCGTTCTGGAAATAGCGATCTGCAGAACCATCGGCCATGGCACCCAATGAACCCATGCCGCGATAACTCTTATAAGAACGTCCTTGGTAGAGGAATACTTCGCCAGGAGCTTCTTCTGTACCGGCGAACATGCCACCCATCATGACAGAACTTGCACCTGCTGCTAATGCTTTTGCAATATCACCAGAATAACGAACGCCACCATCAGCGATTAGTGGAATGCCGGTGCCCTTCAATGCTGCAGCTACGTTGACGATTGCAGTAATTTGGGGAACACCAACACCGGCAACAATACGTGTAGTACAGATTGAACCGGGGCCAATGCCAACCTTCACTCCATCAGCGCCATGATCAACTAGAGCTTTAGCAGCGTCACCAGTAGCAATATTGCCGCCAATCACTTGCACATGTGGGAATTTTTTCTTGACCCACTTGACGCGGTCTAACACACCTTGGCTATGGCCATGAGCAGTATCAACCACAATCACATCGACACCAGCACGTACTAAAAGCTCAATACGCTCGTCATTATCAGGACCAACACCCACTGCGGCACCGACGCGCAACTTGCCTTCACTGTCTTTACAGGCATTGGGATGTTCAGTGGCCTTGAGAATATCTTTAACGGTAATGAGGCCGCGTAATTCAAATTTGTCGTTCACAACCAATACGCGCTCTAAGCGATGCTGACTCATTAAGCGCTTTGCCTCTTCTAATGAGCAACCTTCTTTGACAGTGACTAAACGCTCGCGTGGAGTCATCTTAGTTTTTACTGGAGCGTCTAAATCTTCTTCGAAACGCAAATCGCGATTCGTAACAATGCCAACGACTTCTTTACCAATGAGAACTGGAAATCCAGAGAAACCATGTTCACGGGAAAGTTGAATGACTTGGCGCAGGGTGACATCTGGAGCGATAGTGATTGGGTCACGCAGAACCCCTGATTCATAACGCTTCACTTTTGCCACTTCACGCGCTTGCTCTGCAGGCGTTAAGTTTTTATGAATGATGCCAATACCACCTTCGCTAGCCATGGCAATTGCTAAACGACCTTCAGTCACGGTATCCATTGCAGCAGACACTAGCGGTGTATTGAGAGAAATTTCCCGAGTTAACTTACTTGCCAGACTGGCATCTCGAGGGAGTACCGATGAATAGGCCGGTACGAGGAGCACATCGTCAAAAGTGAGTGCTTTTTGAATGAGTCGCATACAAAACCCCTAGTCACAAAAACAGATTATAGCCTCCTAGCCTTTCTTTTAGCTGCGGCAGCCTGGAATTTGGCATCCTGGTTCTGATTAGCCCTCTTCCGGCGGACGCTCTTAGGGTCTATTAAAAGCGCAGAATACAGCTCCAAACGATCCCCAGGGTAAATGGGGCTATCCCAATCTTTACGCTTCCCAAAGACCCCAAAACACCCCTTTCTGGCTAGGGTTGGGTCATCTTTACCTGTCGCAATACCGGCCCTGACTAAGGCTAAACCCACTGTAGCAAGTTCACCATCTTTCAGAATTAACTGAAAGGGATTTAGAACAGGTTCGCCCTTTCTGGCATCACAGACCAATAAATCTAGGCTAAGACTAGGCATCAAGATCCTCAGCTCTTTTGACAAAGCAGTCCACAAAAGTGCCAGCAATGTGACTAAAAACAGGGCCGATGATCTTATCAAGAATGGTGCTCTTGAATTCCCAATGGAGTTTGAACTCGACTTTACAGGCATCTTCTCGTAAGGGGATGAAATTCCATTGCCCTGAAAAATGCCTAAAAGGGCCGTCTACA
>CAIVXR010000135.1 GCA_903909925.1 uncultured beta proteobacterium
AAGGATCTGCCTTTCGAATTCATGCTCAATACCCTAAGACTGACAGATGGCGTTGCTACCAATACTTTCAGCGAGAGAACTGGTCTGCCTTTAAACGTGATTAGCAAAGGCCTAGCTGAAGCTAGTAATAAGCAATTGCTGGATGAGAATCCTAGTCAGCTAAAAGCCACTCCATTAGGTATGCGCTACCTGAATAATCTTCAAGAGCTGTTTTTAGATTAAACCGCTTTTGTTGCTGTGCGTGGAGCGCTAGCTACCCGTCCAAATAGGTGGCTCACCCTTTAAGAATGAAGCAACTCCGTTTTGGAAATCATTGCTGCCATAGGTTTCACTGATGAGGTCACTACAGTCGGGCAGATTGTTTTTAATTAATCTCGCCAATACCAGCTTGCTAGATTTTTGTGTAATGGGAGCTAACTTACTCAGCCTCTCTGCGAGAGTGACGGCCTCTTGACCTAGCTGCTCTTGCTCGTATGTTGCCAAAAGATATCCTTGTTGGAGTAACTCTTTTGCAGCAATCATCTCCGCAAGAAGCAGCATACGCTTAACAATATTGATTCCTAGATGAGCGACTAGCCAAGCAACATTTGCAGCAGATAAACAGTTACCAAGTGTTTTGGCTATAGGTACGCCAAACTTTGCATCAGGAGTTGAGATCCTGAAATCACAGCAACTGGCTATTGCTAATCCACCCCCAACAGCCATACCATCGACAACGGCAATTGTTGGACTGGGTAAGGTAGCAAGCGGACCTAGGTAATCATCAATACCCTCTTCATAGCGAATCCCATCTTGACCATCTTTAAAGCTGGCAAATTGCGCTATATCACTACCGGATATAAAAGACTTGCCGCCAGCGCCGCGCAAGATAGCTACACGTATCTTTGGATTCTTGGCAATATCTTCACAGATTGACTTCAGGCTTTGATACATCCCTACTGTCATTGCGTTGCGAGCTGCTACATGATCAAAGGTAATGTGGGCAACATTGCCGCGTATCTCTAGTGAGACCTGCGCAATATTGCCCACCTTATTTTTTTCAGTCATAAAACGCTTATTCAGCCTTAATATTCAAACTCTTTACTAAACGCTGGTATTTAGCCAGTTCGCCAGCCAAGAACAAACTAAATGCTGCAGGTGTTGCCGGCCCCTCAGGCTGTAAGCCCTGAGAATCAAGTGTCTTTTTAATTTGTGGATCAGCCATGGCGGCTTTAACAGCTTGGTCAATCTTGTTCACTACTGCGGGATCCATACCCTTTGGACCCATGATGGAGTACCAGTTGGTGACGTCAAACCCTGTAATACCCACTTCGTTAAACGTAGGTACGTTTGGAAGAATAGATAATCGTTTTGGGGTGGAGATTGCCAAAGCCTTCAAGCTGCCTTCTTTAATTTGCTGCAAGTTCGGTGGCAAGGTATCAAAATTCATCGTAATTTGACCACCCAGTAAATCAATGATGGCCTGACCGCTACCTTTATAGGGCACATGGTTTAACTGAATGCCGGCAATCTTGGCAAACAAAGCGCCTGCTAAGTGTTGAGTACTGCCAATACCAGACGAACCATAAGTCATCTGACCTGGATTTGCTTTAGCAAGGGAGATTAATTGTGACACTGAGTTCACAGGCAATGAAGCCTTTACAACTAAAACGTTAGGAACATATCCCAAATAAGTAATGGGTGTGAAATCCGTTGCAGGATTATATTGAACGTTAGTAAGAACAAATGGTGCAATCGCATTGGAATTGGAGTGCCCTACCAGCAAGGTGTAGCCATCTGGATTCGACTTGGAAACTTGATCGGCTGCAATAGTGCCCGCTGCACCTGATTTATTTTCCACAATCACGCTTTGACCGAGAATCTCACCCATTTTTGGAGCAAGGGCTCGAGCAACAATATCGGTGCCGCCACCAGGCGCAAATCCAACGATCAAGCGAATCGGTTTTGTCGGGAAGGCTTGTTGTCCGAGAGCAAAAAATGAGGTTGTTGCTAGCGTAATTGCGAGCAAACTACGAACAGCCCATTGAGTCGTTTTAAACAAC
>CAIVXR010000136.1 GCA_903909925.1 uncultured beta proteobacterium
CAGGTTTGTTATCGACGATGATGGGCTGTTTCAGGATCACACTCATCTTCTGGGCGATCTGGCGGCTACGAGAGTCGGCACCTCCACCTGCGCCATAAGGCACGATGAAGTTAATCGGTTTATTGGGGTAGTTACTTTGTGCAAAAGAACTGGGGATGATTAATCCAAGAGTAAGCGCACAAATAAATAGTTTTTGAATACATTGCATACCCATACCTCAATTTAAATTAAATAAAACCTAAGATGCCTAAGGCTCCACCAATTGCAATGAGATAAAGTGGATGCCAACGCGTTAAGAGAGTAATAGCGATTGTTCCTATCGTCAAGATATATGCAGCTTGACTGTGATTGATTTGCAAAGCGATTTGAAATGCAGAAGAGAGCACTAAGCCAATCGCTAGGGCAGCCGCAGCATATTGAATTGTTTTTTTGCTTAAGGGATTTTTCATTCCTGTGATCAAGCGCTGTAAGTAGTAAACCAGAATAGATGATGGCCAAGATACGGCAAATGTTGCTAGTAGCGCTCCAAGAACACCATAAATATGCCAGCCGATGAGGGTGACGGTCATAAAGTTAGGCCCTGGCGCAGCCTGGGCTATTGCAAAGTAATCAGAAAATGTTTGGACATCAATCCAATGCTCTTGATTAACAGCAAGATCAAATAAGACCGGCAATAAAGCGTTTACACCACCAAAGGCAATGAGCGAAAAGGCTGAGAGTTTTAAGAATAGGCTAAGCAGAATACTCATAGAGCCTGAGCCTTTTTTCTTGCTAAGAGTACTGCGATTGGGGCAACTAGCAGCACTACGTAGCCTAAGCCCAGATGAAATACTGTAGCAGCAATGATAGTGAGCGCTACCACTAAAAACATTGCCGGATAGCGTAACTCGTCGCGCATCATCTTAAAACCAGTTGAAGCGATTAAGCCAACACCTACTGCAGAAATGCCGCGAAGTAGCCCCTTAACAGTTTCAAGATAACTATAGTGTTCATATAAAAGGGCTAAACATAATACGATTGAAATGGGTCCGAGACATAAGCCAAGGGTTGCAGCCAATGCACCCCTTGCACCACCAAATCGAGAGCCAATACAAACAGCTAAATTCATAATATTGGGGCCCGGAACAATTTGGCAAATTCCTAAGATGGCGCTGAATTCTTCTGAAGTCAAAATTTTGTCACGCTCAACTAAAGTCCGCCGAGCCCAAGGTAGGACCCCCCCAAAACCAGACATCCCAATCTTGCTAAAGGTTAAGAATAGTTGCTTAGGTGTGAGCGTTTTCAAAATGAGTGGGACTTACGAGGACTTATTACGGCTTGAATGGGTATGGTACTGGTTTGTGATCTAGCCAAGCTTCCAAGGTTTCTGTAATACCCTTAGCAAAGGCTGCAAAAATTGGCTCAGCAATAAATCCTAAATGGGGCGTCACTAATAAATTGGGCGTATTACGTAATGGATCGTTTTCTGGCAGCGGCTCAATATCAAATACGTCAACTGCAGCTTGCCCAGGTCTACCTGCAGCAAGTGCTTTTTGCAGATCACTCATGTTGATCAAAGCAGAGCGTGAGGTATTTACCAGTATCGAGTCGGGACGCATGAAAGCCAATTGATCTGCACTAAGAAGCCCCTTGGTTCCAGGACCTGCTACGAGGTGCATGGTGACAATCTTAGAGGTTTTGAGTAACTCTTCCATGCTGACAGCTTTAGCATTCTCAGCCGCAGCGCGTTCGGGTGTCATGCGCGGACTCCAGGTCACTACTTCCATGCCAAAGGCTGCGCCTACACGAGCTACGCGACTGCCTATGGCGCCAAGCCCCATAACACCCAAGCGCTCTCCAGAGAGCATTGGTAGAACCGAGAGTTGATCGCGCCAGCCACCAGAAGTGATCAGCTTATTTTGTTCAATCAGACGCTTAGACGCCCCCAAAATTAAAGCCCAAGTAAGTTCTGCAGTCGTTTCTTTAGAGGGGCCACCAGGTGAGCATGCCATTGGGATATTACGTGCTACTAAAGCAGACGCCTCGAGGGTGCCATTACGCTCACCAGTAAACATCAGAAATTTCAACTTTGGTAAGCGCGCAATCATGGCCTCATTAAAAGGTGAGCGATCGCGTACGATCGCAATTGCATCAGCATCTTTGACGGCTTCATACAAAGGCTCATCACGCAAAGGCTTGTGATGGAAAGTAAGATTTGCGCGTTGCTCTAATTTATTCCAATCAGAAAACCGACGTAAAGCCTGTTCGTAATCTCCAAGGATGACAATGTTTGGTAATGAAGCCATATCAAATACTTTCTAATAAATTAATCTGGAGTACAAAGACTCAGGATTTTTTTGAGATCGGATGCTTGGCCTAATTTCCAGAGTTCAGAGATGAGTTGGCTAGTCTTTTCTTTGCCGATCACTGGCTGTGCTAGGTTAGTAAACTTCTGTTCTAAATTAGCATCTGTCATAGGGTTTTCTACAGAGCCAATCGCGTTCTTCACAAAAATGTGAACTTCTTTGCCATTCTTCAAAAAGGCTTTGACATCTACAGAGGCCTCGCTGATCGATGTATCTGTCGTCGCATTCACCTTGGCGCGTAAGGCTACGACATCTGCGCGATTAACAATGTCATCTGCATATTCACCTTCACCGGCTTGACCAAAAATTAAGCCAACAGCACAACCGTGATAAACGCTGAACTTCCCTTCTAGACCATCTTTAGGAGTCTTCTTGCCAGTGAGTTCTAAAACAAGGGGATGAGCGCGTAATTCGATACGCTCTACATCTTCCGCCTTAACGCCTTGGGCGCGCAATTGGGCGCAAGCATCTATTGCTGGATGAATCACAATTCCACACGCAAAAGGTTTGTAAGTATTTAATGAAATCTCAAAAGATTTTCCTAAGGCGCGATCAATTTCTGACCAATCACATTTAGTAGATACAGTTTGCATATAGCCACGACCCGCTTCTAATGCTTTTGTGCTCGCAGTAAAGCCATGCTTAGCTAAGAGTGCTGAGAGCTGACCGGCGCGTGCAGCACCACCTGGGTGGAAAGGCTTAGTCATCGTGCCAAACTGTTCTCGCATACCAACTGGTTGTGAAGCTGCAATACCTAAAGCCATAGTGGTTTTCTGAAGATCAAGACCCATTAGGCGTGAGCATGCAGCTGCAGAACCTAACATGCCAGTAGAGCCAGTAATATGCCAACCACGATGGTAGTGGTCTGGATACATGGCATTGCCAACACGGCATGCAACATCAATACCCAAGACAAGTGCGTCAATCATTTGGCGACCACTGACATTGGTGTGTTCGCCCAATGCCAGGATAGCTGAGGCTACTGGGCCTGCCGGATGAATCACAGTCTTGAGATGAGTGTCATCAAAGTCAAATGTGTGCGAGCTAATACCATTAATGAGTGCGGCACCACCCATATCCACTTTGTCTTTCCGCCCCAAGATGCTAGCTTGAGCAGCGGGCTGAAATTCTCGAATAGCTGCCAAGGATGATTCAACACTTTCATGGTTAGCAGCCCCAATAGCGCAGCCTAGCCAGTTTAAGAAGGTGCGATGAGCCTCATGATCAACTTCAGGCGTCCACCCTTGACTTGGATGGGAGCTAACAAACTCCGCCAGAATTTTAGTGACTGGTGGTGCGTTTAGATCGGCTGCAGCGGCAATAGCTTGAGACATATGATTTCCTGTGAATAGTATTCAGTTGTTAGGTGTAGATTGATTTAATCAATTTCAATATGGCGGTCTTTAGCCACTTTAGCCCAGCGCGCAATATCGTCTTTGATGTAATTGCTAAATTGGGATGGAGTCATTGGCATGAGTGTCATAGCCTCACTCGTCATTTTTTCGGAGAAGTCAGGCAAGGCAAGCACCTGATTAAGTTCTGTATTTAATTTTGCAGTGATGGCAGGTGGCAGATTGGCTGGGCCAACTAAGCCATACCATTGCTGTCCATCAAAACCGCTATAACCCAGCTCTTTAAATGTGGGGATGGTAGGTGCTGCTGAACTTCGCTTGGCTCCAGTAACAGCAAGGCCACGGACTCGATTTGAGTTGATATAAGGCAGCGCTGCAAACAGGGTTGGGAACATGGCTTGAGTTTGCCCCGCTAACAAGTCTGTATAAGCAGGGCCAACACCGCGATATGGCACATGAACCATGAATATCCCTGCAGCTAATTTCAACTGCTCCATGCCAAGATGGGTAAGAGTGCCAGGGCCTGCTGAGCCGTAACTGAGTTTTGCTGGATTCTTTTTGGCGTAATCTACAAATTCTTTAAAGTTTTTAATCGGTAGTTCTGAATTAATGATTAAAACGTTTGGCGTAGCGCCAATCATGCCAATGGGCGTGAAATCCTTGATGGCGTCGTAGGGAAGTTTTCGAACTGCAGGGTTGGTGCCATGTGTGCCGACATAGGCGATCATCAGAGTGTAGCCATCAGCAGGCGCTTTAGCAGTTGCTTGGGAGGCAATCGATCCACCCCCACCACCCATATTCTCAACTACAACTGTTTGACCTAGAGAGCGAGAGAGTTTTTCTGCAACAGCTCTAGCAATATTATCTAGACCTCCACCGGCAGCAACTGGCGCTATGAGTTTGATAGGTTTTACGGGGTAAGCAGTGGCGCTTTGAGCTTGAGCTCCGATACTAAGCGTCAGGCTAGCTATGGCGACAATAAAAGATAAAAAAATCGGCATTGGCCGATTGCTTGTTTTAGGCATTTTTTAAATCCAGATGATTGTGATGAATTAATGTACTCTTACGGAGTAATTTTACTATTGATGACAAATCTATTTGGATAGAGGAAATAGCATGATTTTGGAACATTGCGACATCGAAATTGACCCGGCAAAGCAGAAGGAGTTCGAGGAGGCTATTTTGCGGGGCGTAGAGACAGTAATATCGAAGGCTAAGGGTTTTAGGGGTTACAAGGTAAATCACAGCATAGAAACACCAGCGCGCTATTTATTGCTCATTTACTGGGATACCTTAGAAAATCACATGGTAGATTTTCGGGGGTCTGCATCCTTTGCGGATTGGCGCGCCATTGTTGGACCTTTCTTTGCAAAGCCACCCTTTGTAGAGCATATGACTTTAGTTGGTAAGTCAGCTTAAATTACTTAGCCTGCTTTAAGCTTTTTTCTAATAGATTGCTCGGCTGGAATGGAATCAAGAGAGGGCTCAAGAGCTTCGCGCTCATCAAAGACAAAGCAAGTGCCCTTGTAATGCGCGGAGCCTACTTCTTCAAAATATTTGAGAATGCCGCCTTCTAATTGATAGCTATGTTGCATACCGATCTCACGCATATAAAGACCGGATTTTTCACAACGAATTCCACCAGTACAAAAGCTCACTAAAGTTTTATCCGCAAGCCTATCTTTGTGAGCAGCAATTGCCTTTGGAAATTGGGTGAACTTTTCAATATTGAAGTGCAGAGCGTTTTCAAATGTGCCGTATTCAACTTCAAAAGCATTGCGTGTATCTACCATGACTACAGGGCGCCCTAAGTCGTCGGTGCCGCGCTCAAGCCACTCTTGTAATTTCTTGGGCTTAATAAAATTTGCGCGACCCTCTTCAGGGCGAATCGCTGGATGATTCATGCGAATAATTTCATTTTTCAGTTTGATCAACATCTTCTTAAATGGCTGATCTTCTGACCAGCTTTCTTTTGCTTCGAGAGGTGTAAAGCGTGGGTCTGTACGTAGCCAATCGAGAAAGCTGCGTAGCGCAATCTCTTTGCCAGCCAAAAACAGATTGATACCTTCGCCAGTGAGCAAAATAGTGCCTTTAAGCTCTCGGCTATTGCATTCGTTCAGCATTTTGGCGCGCAAGTCAGGTAGACCATCTAGGCTAACAAATAAATAGGCGGCAATATTTAAAATCGACTTCATTTTTCCTCTCTTTGGGCTGCCCAGTCATTATCGAGCAAATACACCTTGGGGGTGGTAATCTTGAGGTCTTATTTAAAGGAGACAACCCATGCTGCATCTAGCCAAAATGGCCAAAAAAATCCTATTTATAGCTTTGTTTGCCTTGGGCTTGGGTGGCTTTGCAATCGCCCAAACAGGCGGGGTTGGGACTTGGCCTACTCAAAAGCCGATTCGTTTGATTGCGGTTTTTCCGCCCGGTGGATCAGTTGATCAGGTAGCTCGTGTTTTGGCGCCTGCTTTGCAAGCTGAATTAAAGCAAAACGTCATTGTTGAAAATATTGGTGGGGCATCTGGTGTGATTGGTACCTCTGCGATGACAAGAGCTGATGCTGATGGTTATACCTTTGCAGTAGTGTTTGATACTCATGGTGTGAATCCAAGTCTTAAAGATAAGCTTCCCTATGACACGATTAAAGATATTGCCCCCATCATTTTGGTAGGCACTTCACCGATGGTATTGGTAGCGAGTAAGAACTCAGGTATCACGAGTTTCAAACAACTTGCAGAGATGTCTAAAGCAGGTAAACCATTTAGTTATGGCTCAATTGGAATTGGTAGCTTAGGCCACTTAGCAATGGCAAGGCTTGCTAAGCAAGCGGGCTTTGACTGGAATCACATCCCATACCGTGGCGGTGGCCCCTTAATGCAAGACGCTCTTGGTGGACAGGTGCAATTGGCGATTGGCTCAGAGTTTTTAGTCAAGCCGCATATTGAGAGTGGTGGCTTAATTCCCTTAGTAGTAACAACTACGAAAAGGGTTCCGGGCTTACCTAACGTACCAACCGTTTCTGAAAGTGGCTTTCCTGGCTTTAGCGCACCAGCTTGGTGGGCAGTATTGGCTCCAGGCAAAACTCCGCCTGCGATTGTGGATGCGATGAATAAAGCGCTGAATAAGGTTTTGAAGACTCCAACAGTTGCCGAGAAATTTAAGTCTCAAGGAATTGAAGTTATTGGAGGATCTCCAGAAACTGCGCGTGAATTTATTGGCAAGCAAATTGGTATTTGGGGTAAGTTCGTCATTGAGAACAACATTAAAGAAACTAGCCAATAGAAAGCGCTTATGTCTGAACGTTTAATTCCTTATCAACCAATGGATCTGGCAGAACCAGCTGAGCTGGTAGCTGCTATTCGCAAAAGGCGTGGCGGCCAGTTTATTAACTTAGATCGCATGCTCTTACACAGCGTGCCGATTGCCCAGGGCTGGAATCATTTCATTGGAGAAATTCGTAATAACCTGTCTTTAGATCCCAAGTTACGTGAATTAGCGATGTGTGGTGTTGCGGTGCTCAATGGTGCTGAGTATGAGTTCTTTCACCATGCGCCTCCTTTTAAAAAAGCAGGTGGTACTGAGGAACAGGTGCAAGGACTAAGAATGATCGGTCAAGCCAGTTTTCCTAGAAATCTTTTTACTCAAGTTGAAAATGATGCTGCTGACTTAACTTTTCAGATGACGCGTAATATTAAAGTTGATCCTGAATTGATGAAGCGTCTACAAAAAGAATTGGGTAGCACCGATACAGTTGAATTAGTCACTGTGATTGCTGCTTACAATATGGTGTCCCGTTTCTTGATCGCTTTGGATGTCAATCCAGAAGATCATCCTCCGGCTTGATGAGTTAATGATCTGCTGGAGCGAAGGTGGGCAATCTTATTCTGCAAAGTGGCATTCAGAAAATGGTATTGCCTCACATCAAAAAATTCAGCTTGCTGATGACACTTTAACGGCTGATATTGCCTATCGTTTGGCTTGTGAAGG
>CAIVXR010000137.1 GCA_903909925.1 uncultured beta proteobacterium
AAAGATGCCGATATTCTGGTAGTAGCTACTGGTAAGCCCAAAATGATTTCAGGCGATATGGTAAAAAATGGTGCTGTTGTGATCGATGTAGGTATCAATCGGCAGCCAGATGGCAAGCTCTGCGGCGATGTAGATTTTGATGCCGCTAAATATATTGCCGGCTGGATTACTCCTGTTCCTGGCGGTGTCGGTCCAATGACCATCACCATGCTTCTCATGAATACTTTAGAAGCAGCAGAAAAGGCATCAAAACTCTAGATCCATTAAGCTAGAGGGTATGACTACATCTCTCTTAGCTCTACCCCCCGCTTTACAAAATAATCCTCTCCTGACTTTTGGTCGTGGCATTGCCGTCTATTCAGAAGTCAAGCCTCTCCACATCGCACCTGCGATTCAGTTCTTACTCAAGCATGCACAAGCTGCTGTAGATACTGCAACCGATCCAAAGACAGCAGCGAGCTGGGATCAGCTAGCCGAACCTTTAGAAGATGCAACCGAAGCACTCGGTAGATCTTGGGGTGTTATCTCTCACCTTAATAGCGTGGCTGATACGCCTGAGTTACGTACCGCTTATGGAGAGATGCTACCTGAGGTCACAGCATTCTTTTCTAGTCTTGGGCAAAACTTAGCGCTCTATCAGAAATTTAAAGAGCTTAAAAATAGTCCTGATTTTGCAAAGCTCAATCCTGCACAACAGAAAGTAGTTGACAACTCCTTACGAGATTTTCGTCTTGGCGGCGCCGAATTAAGCGATGCCGATAAACCACGCTTTTCTGCTATTCAAGATGAGCAAGCGGTTCTGGGTAAGGCATTCTCAGATCATGTTCTAGATGCCACCGATGGCTTTGTTCATCTATTAACAAATAAAGCAGATCTTGCTGGACTGCCAGAAGATGCTATTGCAGCTGCAGCTGACAACGCGCAGCAAAAGAATCTGCAAGGCTGGGCCTTCACCTTGCATTTCCCTTCTTACTATCCAGTTATGCAATATTCCGAGAATCGGGAGTTGCGTCGCCTCATGTATGAGGCTTATGTCACAAGGTCATCAGAGCTAGCTCCTCAATACGGCAAAGGAAAGCCTGATTGGGACAATACTCAGAATATGTTGGAGCAATTGCGCCTGCGCGATGAAGAAGCGCGCATGCTAGGATTCGCCAATTACGCAGCGCTCAGTTTGGCCCCCAAGATGGCCAATACCGTTGATGAAGTAGATCTCTTCTTAACAAACTTTGCTATTAAATCAAAACCATTTGCCCAAAAAGATTGGCAAGAGCTATGCGAGTATGCAAAGACAGAGCTTGGATTTACAGATGGGCTTGAGCCTTGGGATATTCCCTTTGCTGCAGAGCGTTTAAAGCAAGCGCGGTACTCCTTCTCCGAGAATGAGCTTAAGCAATACTTCCCATTGCCAAAAGTCTTAGATGGTTTATTCCAAGTCACTCAAACATTATTTGCCGTCAAGATTGAAGCTACTAACTTACCGACTTGGCATGCCGATGTGCAGTCTTTTGCTGTTAAGGACCAAGCTGGAAAAATACGGGCTTATTTTTATCTAGACCCCTATGCTCGCCCTGGCAAGCGTGGTGGCGCCTGGATGGATGATGCCCGTGGCCGTAGAGAATTACCTAATGGAGAAATCCAAATACCAGTAGCCTATCTCGTGTGTAACTTTGCCCCTCCAGTAACTGTCGATGGGGTATTGCGCCAACCCACTATTACTCACGATGATGTGATCACCCTTTTCCATGAAAGTGGTCATGGTTTACATCACCTCTTAACTCAGGTGAGTGCTTTGGGTGTTTCAGGTATCAATGGGGTGGAATGGGATGCGGTGGAATTACCAAGTCAGTTCATGGAGAACTTTTGCTGGGAATGGGAAGTGCTCGAGAAAATGACATCCCATGCGCAAACTGGTAAGCCATTACCGCGCGAGCTCTTTGACAAAATACTGGCTGCCAAGAATTTCCAGAACGGTTTAGCGACCTTGCGTCAAATTGTGATGTCATTAACCGATTGGCGCTTGCATTCATGCTTTGATGCTAAAGCTGCCAAAGGACATGCAGTGCTTGATATCTCTAGAAGTATTGCCGATAAATACAACATCATCCCGCAGCCTGAGCTCTCTCGCTGGATTAATTCTTTTAGCCACATCTTTGCTGGCGGTTATGCTGCTGGCTACTACAGCTATAAATGGGCTGAAGTCCTGTCTGCAGATGCCTACTCTGCTTTTGAGGAAGCAGCAAAGCTGACTGGTAGCGTACTGGATACAAAAACTGGAACGCGGTACCGCGAAGAAATTCTGGAGGTGGGCGGTAGCCGCCCTGCTGCCGAATCCTTTAAAGCTTTTCGTGGACGCGAGCCGAGTATTGATGCTTTACTACGACATGGTGGCTTGGCTTAGAAAGCGCTAGATTAAAGAGGCTATTTGCTCATTCTTTTGCAAATAGAATCAGAAATAGTCGCCAAGAAATACACTGCCATGCCAAGAACAAAGACTAGGTAACTGCCATCTTCAAAAAATTGCAGTAAGCCCACAATGACTATGCCAAGAGCAAGAACGCTGACTGTTGTTTTAGCAAACATATTAATTCCCTAAAAATGATCGTTTTTAATAATGCGTAATCTTAAGACAAAAAGCAATTTCATGCTTTGGGTGATGTAACCGTCAATTTTTTGGCTAAATCTTCTGAATATCAGCGATTACTGGGGCATGATCTGATGGCTGCTCCCAGGTTCTGGGCTCTTTATCAACTGTGCTGGCGCTGCATTTTTCTTTGAGGGATTCACTAAGGAGAATATGATCAATACGCATACCAGCATTTCTTCTAAAACCCATCATGCGGTAGTCCCACCAACTATAAGTTTTGGGTGCTTGCTCAAACATTCTGAAGGAATCGCTAAGTCCAAGATTAATTAACTCTTGGAAGGCATTTCTTTCTGCTGGTGAAACTAGGTTCTGCCCTTCCCATGCTTTAGGGTCATGCACATCTTGATCTTCTGGTGCGATATTGAAGTCACCTAGGAGGGCCAAGCGTTGATTTTGTTCTAACTCTTGTGCTAGCCAAGTTTGTAATTTATTTAACCAGTCCAGTTTGTAAAGGAACTTATCGCTATCGGGTGATTGCCCGTTTGGGAAATAGGCTGATACCAGTCTAATTGGTTTGGTACCTGCGAAAGGAATGGTAGCTGCCAAGATGCGCTGTTGCTCATCATTGTTGCCTGGGATATTTCTGATGGGCTTGAGAAAGGTGGTAGCTGCATCAGAGGCAATTGCTGCTAAAGCTGCTTTACGCACAATGATAGCAACGCCGTTATAAGTCTTTTGCCCTGCGGCAATACTGAGATAACCTGCTGCCTCTAGTTCTTGATGCGGATACTTATCA
>CAIVXR010000138.1 GCA_903909925.1 uncultured beta proteobacterium
TAGAACTAAGTTGTTGTGTACGCGCTTGTACAGAAGCAAGCATGTAGGAGTCATAGTTTCCTGGGTAGACCTTGAGAGTGCCAAAGTCCATATCGGCCATATGTGTACAAACTTCATTCAGAAAATGGCGATCGTGAGAAATGATGACGATGGTGCTCTTAATATCGTTGAGAATATCTTCGAGCCAATGAATCGAGTGAATATCTAAGTTATTGGTTGGCTCATCAAGCAATAAGACATCTGGATCGGAGAACAATGCTTGCGCTAGTAATACGCGTAATTTCCAACCAGGTGCAACGTTACTCATGGGGCCATTATGTTGCTCAATTGGAATACCAATGCCCAACAACAACTCACCTGCTTTTGCTTCAGCGGTATAGCCACCGTACTCGGCATACTTACCCTCAAGTTCAGCGGCCTTCATATAATCTTCATCAGTTGCATCTGGATTGGCGTAAATGGCATCACGCTCAGCAGCAGCCTTCCACATCTCTTCGTGGCCCATCATCACTACATCGAGGACGCGCACATCTTCGTAAGCAAACTGGTCTTGGCGCAATTTACCTAAACGTACTCCAGGATCTAGGCTAACGTTGCCGCTAGTAGGTTCAAGTTCACCACCAAGAATTTTCATAAAGGTGGATTTACCGCAACCGTTTGCACCGATAAGGCCATAACGATTACCGCCGCCAAACTTCACGGAAATGTTTTCAAACAGGGGTTTTGCCCCAAACTGCATAGTGATATTAGATGCGGACAACACGGATGGTTTCTAGCTTTCTGAAATTTAATTCAACAGATACCCTCATATATGGGGCAAAGACCGTTATTTTAACGGGTTCATGATGCAAAGGTCTAAATTAGACTTTGACCTTGAATGGGGTGAAATTCGTATGGGTGTCGTAATAGTCCTCGTTTTCCTTACGCTTTAGAAAATTCACAACAAAATAGGTCAAGGGAGTGGCTAAAGCCTCCCAAGAAGTTTTCAGGACATATTGAGCGAGTGCTACCTGAAAGATCTCATGAGTAGGCCAGATGCCATAGAAAGCGAGCATGTAGAACAAGGAAGAGTCAACCAGCTCACCTGCTGCAGTACTCCCAATAGTACGCATCCACAGAAAACGCCCCTCGGTCCAAATTTTCATTTTGGCTAGCACGTAGCTATTGGTAAAACTGCCGCACCAAAAAGAAAACATCGAGGCCAAGGCAATGCGCCAAGAATTTCCAAAAACGGACTCAAGACCATGTTGATAATTGGCCATGTATGCACCAGGAGCAACAGGCAGAGCAATCACAATCTGGGCCATTACTGCCGCAAATGCTAAAGCAGCGAAGCCAGCCCAAACTGCTCGGCGATCATAAGCATAGCCGTATACCTCAGTAAAGATATCTCCAAAGAAGTAGGCAATGGGGAAAAATAGAATTCCAGCGCCAAAGGTGACTTCACCAAAATGAGGCAGCTCAATCACAGCTGCTTTACCTGCCCCAATAAAGTTCGAGCAGAGCAAGACCACCACAAAGGCCGCTAAAAGCAAGTCGTAATAGCGATGGTGTCGTCTAGGTGAGTCCATAGGTCTGGAAAAAGGGATAATAGAAGCAAGAATAGCCCGATTCCTGAGAATTCGCAGGAAGCTATAAAAATTAACAATAGGATGATTAAGTAATGAGTAAAGCTAGCTTTAATTGGGCAGACCCCCTTCTTCTCGATACGCAATTGAGCGAAGAGGAACGAATGATTCGTGATGCGGCGGCTGATTATGCTCAAGGGCGCCTGATGCCTCGTATTCATGATGCCTTTCGCAATGAAACAACCGATCCGGCAATCTTTCGTGAAATGGGTGAACTGGGTCTTTTAGGGCTCACTATTCCTGAGCAATACGGCGGTGCAAACTTAAACTATGTTTCTTATGGCCTAGTTGCTCGCGAGATCGAGCGGGTGGACTCTGGTTATCGCTCTATGATGAGCGTGCAATCTTCTTTAGTCATGCTGCCAATTAATGAATTTGGTAGCGAAGCACAAAAACAAAAATATCTACCTAAATTGGCTACTGGCGAATGGATTGGTTGCTTTGGCTTAACTGAGCCCAACTATGGCTCAGATGCTGGTGGCATGATTACCCGTGCCAAGAAGGTCCCCGGTGGATTTTCTTTGACGGGATCAAAGATGTGGATCTCCAACTCACCTATTGCTGATGTATTCGTGGTCTGGGCAAAGAACGATGAGGGTCTGATTCGCGGCTATATTCTAGAAAAAGGCATGATGGGCTTGAGTGCCCCCAAGATTAGCGGCAAGATGGGTTTACGTGCCTCTATCACCGGTGAAATTGTGATGGATGAAGTCTTTGTGCCGGCCGAAAATGAATTCCCAGAAGTTACAGGACTAAAAGGTCCATTTACCTGCTTAAACTCTGCGCGCTATGGCATTTCTTGGGGTGTTCTCGGTGCTGCTGAGTGGTGCTGGCATGCTGCACGTCAATACACTATGGATCGCAAGCAGTTTGATAAGCCCTTAGCTGCCAATCAATTAATCCAGAAAAAATTAGCGGATATGCAAACCGAGATCACGATCGCGCTTCAAAGTTGCTTACGTTTAGGTCGCATGAAAGATGAAGGTATCGCCGCCCCAGAAATTACTTCGATCATGAAGCGCAACTCTTGCGGTAAATCTTTAGATGTTGCTCGCTTAGCACGCGACATGCATGGTGGCAACGGTATCTCTGATGAATACGGCGTTATTCGTCATATGCTCAATCTTGAGGTAGTCAACACCTACGAAGGCACCCACGATATTCATGCCCTGATTTTGGGACGTGCGCAGACGGGAATTCAGGCGTTTAGTTAGTTGGCTGATTAGCTAAGCGAGCTTTGCCACGATGGCCTTTGCAGCTTGAGCAAAGGCCGCATCGCTATCATTTTCGAGTTGGACAAAATTCTCAATCTTGTACTGAGGAAAATTTCTGACAATCGATGATTGATAAGATGGGTCATAGTGCTTTACCAATAGTTCTTCAACCAACTCTGGAAAGTTACCTGCATCAATCGCTTCATTCCATTTGGCTATTTGAACTTTGCCGTAGTGAGCAGTAAGTAAAGCTAACTTGTCTTTGAAGTTGTCTGTACCAGTTAAGAAGTGATGGTATTCACGAATCAACCAAGAAACTCGTGTCTGCGTACTTGATCTCAATTCAATACAAGCGCCACTGCGAATCTTTTCCATTAAGGTATCTGGTACATGCAAGCCTCCAACCTTCTTGCTCTCTGACTCAACAAAGACAGGTTGTGATGGATCTAGTTTACGTAGCCCATTCCAGAGAGCCGTTTCAAAACCTTTTTGCGAGGGCTGATCGATATTGGGCTCGTTTCCCAAAACGGAGCCACGATGAATCGCCAAGTCCTCTAAATCTAAAATCTGAGCGCCTAGCGCACCAATCTCTTGTAGCACCCTAGTCTTACCGCTACCGGTCATGCCACAAATTACTTGGAATGTGAATGCTTTTGCATCTGCCTCAAGGCCGTCAATCACGGTACGCCTAAAGCCTTGATAACCACTTTCTAGCTGCATAGCTTTCCAGCCTATGCGATTTAGAATGTGTGTAAAGGCACCGCTGCGCTCGCCACCACGCCAACAATAGATGAGTGGACGCCATTCACGCGGTAAGTCTAATAAATGATTTTCAATATGCTCTGCAATATTTTTAGAGACCAGAGCGGCGCCTAGCTTCTTTGCTGCAAATGGAGAGACCTGCTTATAGAGGGTACCGATTTGTGCGCGCTCATCATTACTCAGCACAGGAAAATTAACAGCTCCAGGAATATGATCTAAAGCAAATTCTGCTGGCGATCTCACATCAATCACAAGGTCAAAGCCATCTAACTCAGAAAGAAACTGATCCAGCTTAAGAATGTGAGGATTGCTAGGCTGCATACCTTGTGCTGGTTCAGTCAACTGAAATCAGTTAACTGACTTGCAAGGCGAGATGATACAAATTAGTAGAGCGTGCGCCAGAGCGGCAAAATGCCAAGATAGGGCCAGGCATCGTTTTGAGAAGACGGGCCATTTCTTGAACTTCCGCTGGCGTAAATGCACCTGGAATTACTGGAAGATAAGCGTAATTCAGGCCAAGCTTTTCTGCTTCCGCCGCAATAGATGCATTACTTGGCTGATCAGGGCCCTCTTCACCATCAGGACGATTGTTAATCACGCTTTTATAGCCCTGTTTAGCAATTTCAGATAAGTGGCTTGGGTCAATTTGACCAAGCGTACCGAATTGAGCGTTATGGCAAGTAATAGGAAGACTCATGAAACCCTCTACATTCAATAAATAGTAATAGGGTTAATTCTAAATCAGGCTTGCTCAAAGACTAGGTTTGCTTCTATGCCCTGCAAAGAAGCGCTCACAGATCTCCATGCCAGCCAACATCGCAGCCACAAAAACAAAGGCCTTGAGATGGCCGGCACCAAGGGCCACTAGCGCAGGACCGGGACAAAAACCGGCAATACCCCACCCTGCCCCGAATATCAGGCTACCAATAATCAAAGGCTTAGTAATGTCGCGCCTAGCTGGAATGTGGAGAGCTCCGCCAAAAAAGGCTTGGGTTCTCTTGCTAACGACGTAAAAACCAGCAAGACCAATCAGGACTGCACCCAACATGACAAATATCAAAGATGGATCCCAGTTGCCAAACAAATCTAAGAATCCCAAAATCTTTTGGGGGTTACTCATGCCAGAAATAATCAAACCCCAGCCAAACATTACGCCAATTGCATACTGACTAAAAAGGCCAACATGTTTTTTCATCTTAGCCTCCGATCAAATGTCGGATTGCGTAGACAATAATAAAACCAGCGCTCATAAAGGAGAGTGTTGCCACCAATGAGCGAGGGGATAAACGAGACAAGCCACAAATGCCATGACCGCTAGTGCATCCTGAACCATACTGAGCACCAAAACCTACTAATAGACCCGCAATCACAATGGCGATCCAAGCAGAGTCAATCTCAACGATTGGAATAATGCCGAAAAATAATGCTGCTAAAAATGGAGCTGAAATTAAACCCAGAACCAAA
>CAIVXR010000139.1 GCA_903909925.1 uncultured beta proteobacterium
AGCCTGACCAACATGGTCATAGCGCCCACCTCTAGCAATCGGCTGAGGTAGTTTATCTACATACACGGCAAACATCACACCGCTGTGATATTGGTAACCACGCAAGTCTGCTAAGTCAATACTGAGCTCTAAGCCACTTGATGCACTTACGGCAGCGACTAAACGCTCAAGATCTGCCAATGCCTGATCAATTGCGACATGCTTAGGCAATACTTTTTTTGCCTTTGCTAATACTTCTGCGCAAGGTCCATTGAGTTCAGTCAGAGCCATCAGCGCTTGTGCAGTTTTTGCTGGCAAGTTTGTAGCCCACTTACTGAGGCGCGGACGATCTTTGGTTTGTAATAAGCCGTAGAGAGTTTCAATCGTATCTTTATCTAAATTCTGATCAGCCAAAATACCGCTCAAAATACCAGCGTGAGATAGATCAAGGTAAACCTGATCTAGGCCAGCAATAGAAAGTGTTTTAAGTAGCAAAGTCATTGCCTCAAAATCAGCTTCCCAAGTAGCGCAGCCATAAATCTCTGCGCCTAACTGCAAATCTTCGCGGGCAGAGCTACCTACTGGCGTCCGAGCGTGAGCTACAGAGCCAGCATAGCAAAGGCGGGTAACTCCAGTGCGATTTAATAAGTGCGCATCAATCCGTGCTACTTGCGGCGTAATATCAGCACGCAAGCCTAGAGTGCGGCCTGACATCTGATCAACCAACTTAAAAGTTTGGAGATTGAGATCTGAACCAGTACCTGTGAGTAAAGAGTCTAAGAACTCCAGAATGGGAGGGGCGACTAACTCATATCCATAGGATTGATATAGATCCAAGATGGCACGACGCAAGGTCTCCACCTTGCGAGCTTGCGCTGGCAAAACATCTGCAATGTCTTCAGGAAGTAACCATCGATTCATGATCTAAATAATTCACTTTCTTATTTTTTGTGCAGGAACTTGAAGAACTCACCATTGGGCTCAACTACCATGATGTCCTTCTTATCCTTGAAAGAGCTTCGGTAGGCTTCTAAGCTTTGGTAGAACTGGGCAAACTGAGGATCACGTCCAAATGCTTCGGCATAAAGCGCCGTAGCCTTAGCATCCCCTGCTCCTTTAATCTTTTGGGCATCACGATAGGCTTCTGCCAAAATTGTATCGCGTTGACGCTCTGCATTTGCTCGAATCTTGTCAGACTCAGCAGCACCCATTGAGCGTAACTCATTGGCTACCCGCTTACGCTCTGCTTCCATACGGCGGTATACCGAATCACTAATCTCAGCTAAGAGATCTACACGCTTTAAACGGACATCTACAATCTCTACACCAATATCAGATGCATCATCAGCTACTTTTTTACGAATACCCTGCATCACCTCTTCCCGCTGATCGGAAATTAACTCGCGCACCGTGCGTTTAGTGAACTCTTCATTCAGGGCAGAACGAACTAACTGGGTTAAGCGGTCTTCGGCCAAGCGCTCATCACCCTTAAAGCTAATAAAGAACTTACGAGGATCAACAATACGCCATTTCACATAAGAATCTACTAACAGATTCTTTTTCTCTGCAGTAATAAAGCGCTCTGCCTCTGGATTATCGATCGTCAAAATACGACGATCAAAGAAACGTACACTTTCAAAGGGGGCTGGCAGCTTTATACGCAAGCCCGGCTCTTCAATCACGCGCACGATCTGGCCGAATGAGAATACCACTGCAAATTTACGTTGATCAACAATAAAAATACTAGACGACAGCACATAGATCAGGGCAACGAAGGCAATGCCTGCAACAATTAAACGATTTGCATTCATTATCTAGGGTCCCGATCACGACTACGGAAGCCATCGCGCTTGTCTAGAGAGCGATCGTTAGAATTATTGACTGCAGGTGCAGAATTTATTGAACTGCTACTTGTCGCTGGGGCTGGATTATTCATGCCAGTTGCACCGCCTACTGTCACACTTCCAGTCGGAGTAGGTGTGCTAGTTTGATTTACTTGAGAGCTGGCAGCTTGTGCGCTTTCTGCGCTCACTTGAGCAACAATCTTATCTAAGGGTAGATATAACAGACTATTACTCTTAGTCGTATCTACCAAAATCTTGGTTACGTTGTTATACATCTCGCGCATACTATCGATATACATCCGATCACGCGTCACTTGTGGTGCCTTGGAATATTCCACTAGTATTTGCTTAAAGCGGGTAGCGTCACCTTCTGCGGTAGCCACCACTCTAGCCTTATAGCCTTCAGCCTCCTGAATTAAGCGGGCCGCAGTACCTTTAGCACGGGGAATGATGTCATTGGCGTATGCCTGACCTTCACTCTTCAAACGCTCCTGATCCTGGCCGGCCTTCACCGCATCATCAAATGCAGCTTGTACTTGTTCAGGCGGTTGTACGTTTTGTACAGTCACACTAGTAACGTAGATACCACTCTTATAGCTATCTAATATCTTCTGAATGGAATTTGCTAAGTCAATCCCAATCTTTTCGCGTCCTTCGTACAGCACAGTATCCATCTTGCTGCGAGCAACGATTTCACGAACAGCAGTTTCAGCTGCCTGAATCACTGCAGCATCTGGATCGCGATTATTAAACAAATAATCAGTTGGATCTTTTAAGCGATATTGCACAGCAAAGCGCACGTCGATGATGTTTTCATCCTCGGTGAGCATCGAAGAATCTTTTTGATTAGTTGCCTTAATCAATACTGGGCGACCCACTTCAACAGAACGAACGCCAGAGAGATTCACTGTTTCATCCGACTGAATTGGCCAAGGCATACGCCAGTTAATACCTGGCTTAGCGGTGTAATCGTATTTACCAAATGTCAGAATGACACCGGCCTGACCTTCTTGAATGATAAAAAAGCCACTACAAATCCAAATAAAGAAGACCGCTGCTGCAGTGATTAGGATGCTGGCTTTAGAGCCAAATGGATTGGTGAAATTAAAGTTTGGCGCACTCATGCCGCCATTGCCGCCACCACCGCGCTGTGATGGGGGAGGTATATCAGTGCTATTTGGTTTTTGGCTTACTGGTGCGCCCGGCTTTTTCTTGCCACCAAAGATGCCCGCAATTTTGTCATTGAAATCACGCCAGAGCTCATCCAAATCTGGCGGGCCATCTGGCTTAGTGGGTGAATTCGGTGGCGCCGTCTCTGTTGGCTGATTAGTATCCGGATCTACTTTTGGAGTTTGATCACTACCCTGCCCATCTTTGGCATCTTTGGATCCACTGTTGTGGCTATTGCCCCAACCTGGATCATTGACCGAAAAGAGGCCTAGAAATTTACGCATCATTAGAAAAATAGCTTCGGTTTGGGATCGGATTAAATTCAGCGGTATCTGGTCGTTCGGGTAAGGGTTCTAAAAACTCGTCCGGGGCCAATTGCTTCTTGGTTCGGTTATGCTCGATCCTTATTCTATCAGTCATTTGGGAGCATTCAGCCAATGTTGCTCGGAGTAAATCAAGGCCCAAGCCTGTCTTGGCCGACAGGAAAACCTGACTAGGAAAGTCCTGCCCATCACGCTCCAAAACTGCCCCACGGGTAAAGGTTTGGGGCATTTGGTCAATCTTGTTCATGATCTCAATACGAGGGATCTCATCTGCCCCGATTTCCTCCAAAACTGCCTCTACTTCAGCCTTTTGCTCCCGAGCTACAGGGCTACAAGCATCAATCACATGCAAAATCAGGTCGGCGTGGATGGTTTCATCCAAAGTAGCCCTAAAAGCTTCAACCAATTGGTGAGGTAGGTCTCGGATGAAACCTACGGTATCGGAGACCACAATCGAACCGACCCCCTCCAAATGTACTTTTCTGGAGGTGGTATCTAAGGTGGCAAAAAGTTGGTCAGCAGCATAAGTCCCTGCTTTGGTTAAGGCATTAAATAAAGTCGACTTGCCAGCATTGGTATAGCCAACCAAAGAGACAGAGAAAACATCCTTCCGATTGCGCGCCCTCCTCTGCGTTCTTTGTTGGCGTTGGAGTTTTTCAAGTTCATTTTCCAAGCGCTTAGCTTTCGTTGCTAGCATACGGCGGTCTAGCTCCATCTGTGTTTCACCTGGACCGCCACGTACACCAATACCACCGCGTTGACGCTCTAAGTGACTCCAAGCTCTCACTAAACGAGACATGCGATAGCGTACTTGTGCTAACTCAACTTGAGTCTTACCAATGTGACTTTGGGCTCTTTGGCTGAAGATATCTAAAATAAGACCAGTGCGATCCATGACATGACGATCGAGGTGGCGCTCTAAATTCCGTTGTTGCGTTGGAGAAAGTGGATGATTAAAGATGGCAAGCTCTGCGTTTTGCTCTTCCATCACGCGCTTTAGCTCATTTACTTTTCCAGAGCCAATAAATAAAGCAGGATCTGTTTTACCTTTACGAGCAATGACGCTAGCGGTGGGTACAGATCCAGCACTATCAGCCAAGAGGCTAAGTTCAGCCATGCTGTCTGCAAAATCTTCACGTCCTGTATCAACACCAACGAGGACGGCGCGTGCCGCATCTACTCCAGTTTTATACAGGGGTATCTTCTTCTATACGAAAGTCAATCGCACGGGCTGGAACAATCGTAGAGATTGCATGTTTGTAAACCATCTGCGTTACGGTATTACGCAATAGCACGACGTATTGATCAAAAGATTCAATATTGCCCTGCAATTTAATGCCGTTAACGAGATAGATCGAAACAGGAATGTGCTCTTTACGCAGGGCATTGAGAAACGGATCCTGAAGTAATTGAATTTTGTTGGTATTCATACTGCTCCTCATTGGTTTTGTAATTAGGGAGTCTTGCTTTTTTAAATGAAATAAAACTGTTGAAAATTACTGCTATCAAAACTTCTATATTGAGCTCAATTATAAAAAAATCAAGTCCAAAATCAGCGCTTTTTACCTTTTTTCCCTTTATCCGCATCAACATAGGGGTTTTTCGCGGTATTCATCTGAATTCTCAAGGGGGTGCCACGCAGTTTAAAGACATCCCTAAAGCGCCCTTCTAGATAACGCTTATAGCTATCGGTTACACCACTCAATGATGTTCCATGAATCACCACAATAGGAGGATTCATGCCCCCTTGATGTGCATAGCGTAATTTTGGACGCCCCATACCGACGCGCTTAGGTTGTTGATGCTCAATCGCTTCTTGCAAGATACGAGTCAAACGTGGGGTTGGCAATTTTGCCATAGCAGCTGCGTAGGCAGAATCTACGTCTTTAAATAACTCTTTCAGGCCAGTACCTTTTTTCGCAGAAATCGGATGCACATTTGCAAAATCTAGGAAACGTAATTTTTGGGCAATCTCTAAACGTGCGCGTTCTTTAACATAAGTATCAATGCCGTCCCACTTATTAACGGCAACAACTAATGCGCGACCTGCCTCAACAATAAATCCTGCAATGTGTGCATCTTGCTCAGATATATCTTGCTGCGCATCGAGCATCAAGATCACTACATTGCAGTCTGCAATTGCTTGTAGTGTTTTCACTACCGAGAATTTCTCAATAGCCTCAAATACTTTACCGCGACGACGCAAGCCAGCTGTATCAACCAGGATATAGGGTTTGCCATTGCGCTCGAAAGGCACTTCGATGGCATCACGAGTGGTGCCAGGCATGTCAAATGCAATCACCCGCTCTTCACCGATTAATTTATTAATGAGGGTGGACTTACCTACGTTTGGACGACCTACTACCGCAATCTTCATTGGACGGTTTGGATCGTTCGCAAGCTCTTCTTCATCGGGCTCGGCAATCCCTAATGAATCTAAGGCGTCATCGATTAATCCGCGTACACCATCACCGTGTGCAGATGAGATTGGGAATGGCTCCCCTAAACCCAGCTCATGAAAGTCTGCAGTAACAATGCCAGCTTGCATACCTTCTGTTTTATTCACCGCCAAAATGG
Source organism: uncultured beta proteobacterium (assembly GCA_903909925.1). GTDB lineage: Bacteria > Pseudomonadota > Gammaproteobacteria > Burkholderiales > Burkholderiaceae > Polynucleobacter. Next base: position 5,894 of record CAIVXR010000139.1, read on the forward strand.
TTGGGCGTCCAGTCTTGCGCAAGAAATCAGCAATGACACGATCTTGAGGCGCCATGCCTAAACGGCCATCTACTAAGAAAATCACAATGTCAGACTCAGCTACCGCTTGCTTAGTCTGCTTTGCCATCTCCGCAACAATGCCAGTTTTAGCAACCGGCTCGAAGCCGCCGGTATCTACACAGATAAAGGCGCGCTCACCAATGCGGCCCTTACCATAATGACGATCTCTCGTTAGCCCAGAAAAATCTGCCACCAATGCATCACGGGAACGCGTTAGGCGATTAAAGAGTGTCGACTTCCCAACATTGGGACGGCCGACGATAGTGATGACCGGATTCATTTAGGGCTGTAGGCAGCGATTTTTCCACCCTGCGATTGAATCAAGATAAGCCCGCCCACTGCAATCGGAGCAGCAGAAATTGGGTTGCTGTCATGACGAATGCGCGCAATGATCTCGCCATTTGCCTGAGTCAATGCATGCACATAACCCTGGGCATCACCAAACAGAAGTACTTTCCCAACCGCTAATGACTCACCTACATCACGATAAGTAAGTTGGGTATTTTCCCAAACCTGTGTTCCGTCTTTGGTTGCAAAAGCCGTCACATAAGACTTTTCATTAGCTGAGAAAACCAATTCAGCACTTTGAGCGGTGCCGGTATAGCTTGAGTAGTCTTTAAACCAAAGTAAGTTTCCAGTGCGCGCCTGTCCACAACCAATACGACCCTGATACGAGACTGCACAGATGATGTCGCCCTCCATACTAGGTTTAGCTGTCACATCGTTCAAGCGCTCAATTTCCGAAAAGCCTTTTGGAAATGACACTGGTGTTTCCCAAATCAAACCGCCATTGGCTATCGCAATCATGCCAAAACGCCCACCAGCAAAGCCCGTCACAATAACCTCGTTGCCAATAGCTAGCATGCCGTAACCAACTCGTAATGACAAAGCAGACTGTTGACGCTGATATGTCCACTTACGAGCACCTGTTTGTGCATCTAAGCCAATAAAACGATTATCGAGTGCGCGCACAACCACGATGCCACCAGCAACAATGGGCTCACTTAAGACTTCGCTACTAACGTTTGCTTTCCAGATCTGCTTGCCAGCATCATCATAAGCGTAGACAGTGCCTCGGGTGCTCACAGCAACGGTTGTACGGCCATCAGATCCAGGCCCAATAGATAGACGCTCAGGGACAGAGACCTGCCATGTTTTATTGCCAGTAGCTAAATCAATCTTTGCCAAATTACCGCTGCTTGAGGCTGCATATACTGCATCTCCAGCAACCACTGGATGAAAATTAAAACCTTCAGAAGAGCCAACACTGGTTGACCATACCGGCTGCATATCAAACTGATTAGTCACTGTTACTAACTCGGAGGGCTTGCGAACGCGAGAGCTACCAGAACAGGCAACGAGCGCTGCAACAACTACCCCCACAAGAATAGTAGTACTAGCAATTCTTGCTAAGTGTTTTGTCGTATTCATCTTAAATATCACTGCGCTACCCCTCCAACTGCATCCAACTTCACCTTTAAGAGACGACGCGCCTCTTCAGGAAATTCTTTCGCTTGGTTTAGCGTCTTCCATGCATCTTCATAACTTTTTTTAGCTTCAGTATTTTTCTTCTGCGCTAAATACCAATCACCACGACGCTCTAGCCACAGGGCTTCAAAGCCAGCAATCGGGGTTTCTTTTAGAATTTGATCTGCCTCGGCGAAATCTTTTTCGCTTCCCTGCTCAATTAATTGAGTTACTAGGCGTAATTTTGCCAAGCCTAAGTAGCCATCATTAGATGCGTTCTTAGCTGCCCAACGCAGATAATCAACAGCCTTAGCATTATCACCAGCATCTGCAGCAATACGGGCAGCGATCAAGCTAGACATTGCCGCGTATGGTGTACGAGAAAAATCTTTTTGCAAATCGTTGGCAGCACGCAAGGTTTGTTCTTTATCGCCTTTAGCAATTGCGCTGACCATCGTCTCATACAGCTTAGATGCCTCAAGAGCCTGACTATTACGCCACCATCCATAGCCGCTGTATGCGGCATAGGCAAATAAGATAACTGTAAGCACCCCAGTAATCAAATTACGGTACTTTTGCCAAAACGCTTTAAGTTGGTCTAACTGTTCTTGTTCTTCTAGATCTAAAGGCATGTGAATCCAAGCTAATTAATAAGTGGTTTATTGCTAGTAAATGCAATCAATAGACTCATTCTATTCGGAGGTGCCTACTAAGGCTTCAATTACAGCTTCTAATACTCCATCTAGAGGAACGGCCTTTTGCTCACCGCTAGAGCGTAAGTCTTTGATCTGAGCCTCGTTCTTGGCTAATTCATCTGGACCAATAATGACTGCAAAGGCTGCCCCACTGGCATCAGCCTTCTTCATTTGGGACTTAAAGCTAGCAGATTGCCCATCTGGCGCACAGAAGAGAATCACATCAATACCGGCGCTACGTAAACGCTCAGCAATGATCATGGCAGCTGTCAAGGTCTCGCCACCTTGATGCAATACAAAGATATCGCATTGAGATTGGGCCTCGGGCAAGGATCCAGAAACCTTCATCAAATCTAATACACGCTCCATACCCATGGCCCAACCACAAGCAGGTGCTGGTTTACCACCCATACGCTCAATCAAGGGGTCGTAACGACCGCCGCCAGCAATCGTACCCTGAGCGCCTAACTCATCAGTCACCCACTCAAATACGGTGAGGTTGTAATAATCTAAGCCTCGGACTAAACGCGGATTGATCTTGCAAGGAATGTTGTTTGCTTTGATTAAAGCCTGAACTGCATTGAAGTGCGCAAGAGATTCCTCGCCCAAGAAATCCAATAATTTTGGTGCGCCCTCAATCAATGTTTGCATCTCTGAATTTTTAGAATCGAGGATGCGCAAAGGATTAGAAATGAGGCGGCGCTGTGAATCTTCATCCAACTGCGTTTTATTTTTCTCAAAGTAAGCCACTAAAGCGGCACGATGCTCGGCCCGCTCGTGAGCCTGTCCTAAAGAGTTAATCTCAAGGCGAACACCTTTAAGGCCAAGTTCATCCCATAAGCGTTGGCCCATGAGAATAATCTCTGCATCGATATCTGGACCAGCAAAGCCGAGAGCCTCGATACCAAATTGGTGGAACTGACGATAACGACCGCGTTGTGGACGCTCATGTCGAAACATCGGTCCGGTATACCAAAGGCGCTTAGGCCCTTCGTAAAGTAAATTGTTCTCAATTACAGAACGGACTAATGCAGCAGTGCCTTCAGGACGCAAGGTAAGCTGCTCACCGTTTAAGCGATCCTCAAAGGAATACATTTCCTTCTCAACAATATCCGTGACTTCACCAATGCCCCGTTGAAATACCGCAGTAGCTTCCACAATTGGGGTCCTCAAAAATTCATATCCATAAGCACGAGTTAGATCGCGCAAGACATGTTCAAGATGAGCCCATTGCGCAGCATCGGCTGGCAGCAAGTCATTCATACCGCGCACGCCGTTAATCTTCTGGGCTTTAGTTTTATTCGCTTGATCAGTCATTTTTATTCTTGTTCTACTAATTTGACTCTATTGAGCTTTTGCTGCGTAATTCTGTTTCACGTAGTCATCCACGATAACCTGAAACTCCTCAGCAATTCTCTCACCCCGCAGCGTTTTAACCTTAACGCCATCTACAAATACGGGTGCCGCCGGAGTCTCACCGGTTCCGGGCAATGAAATACCAATATTAGCGTGCTTGCTCTCGCCAGGGCCATTCACAATGCACCCCATCACAGCGACATTCATATTTTCTACGCCAGGATGGCTTTTCTTCCAAATCGGCATTTGTTGCCGTAAATACGACTGAATATCAGCAGCAAGCTCTTGGAAAGTGGTGCTAGTAGTTCTACCGCATCCAGGACAGGCAATGACCATCGGTGTGAAGTTACGCAAACCCATAGTTTGTAAAATCTCTTGGGCAACAATCACTTCATTCTCACGCGGTGCACCAGGATCAGGTGTCAAAGAAACCCGAATCGTATCGCCAATACCTTCTTGTAACAAAATGCCCATTGCAGCAGTAGAAGAAACAATTCCTTTGCTACCCATACCTGCTTCGGTTAAGCCTAAATGGAGTGGATAGTCAGAACGGCGCGCAAGGTCACGATAGACTGCTACTAAGTCTTGGACGTTACTCACTTTGCAAGACAGCATAATTTGATTAGGATTCATGCCCAACTCAACTGCTTTTTCTGCTGATTGCAAGGCAGACTGAATTAATGCTTCAATCATTACCTCTTGCGCAGTCTTTGGTTCTGCTAAGGCAGCATTGCTATCCATGATGGACGCTAAGAGATCTTGATCTAGACTTCCCCAGTTCACACCAATACGAATTGGCTTGTCGTATTTACAAGCTGCTTCAACCATTTGCGCAAACTGTGGGTCACGTTTAGCGCCTTTCCCCACGTTGCCTGGATTGATGCGGTACTTAGAGAGCGATTTCGCACACTCTGGATAATCATTTAATAGAGTGTGGCCGTTGTAATGAAAGTCACCAATCAATGGCACTAAGACATCCATCTTATCTAACTGCTCACGAATGTAAGGCACTGCAGCTGCCGCCTCTGGCGTATTGACAGTAATGCGGACCATCTCTGAACCAGCCCGGGCCAATTCTTTAATTTGGATTGCCGTACCTACTGCATCTGCAGTATCCGTATTGGTCATGGATTGCACGCGCACGGGCGCATCACCACCTACAGTAATGATGTTCGTTTTCCAAGCAACAGTTGCTTGACGCGTTGCCCGCTTTGGGGATGGGCCCAAAGGTAACTTTGATGAGGAAGAATAATCAGAACTCATATAGACCTAATATTAATTTAACTTTTTGAGCCACTCGATGGGCTGCTCTTGTGATTCTGTAACAATTTCTGTATCGTGCACAGCGCGTTCACGTACACGGGTACGATCCACAACATCCCCTGCCAGTTGACCACAAGCAGCAGCAATATCATCGCCCCGGGTCTTGCGCACTGTCGCAACCATACCTGCATCTAGGAGGATGCTTGCAAAAGCATGAACACGCTGGGCCGGCGAGCGCTTTAAACCTGACTCTGGAAACGGATTAAATGGGATCAGGTTGATTTTGCACTTAATATTTCTGAGCAAGCGCACTAATTCTTTTGCTTGGATATCTGAATCATTGACGCCGTCTAGCATGCAATATTCAAAGGTCAAGAAATCTCTTGGCGCAAATGGCAAGTAACGCTCACACGCATCGAGCAATTCACGTAAGGGATATTTTTGATTGAGCGGCACTAGTTGATCACGTAAAGCATCATTGGCTGCATGCAATGACACTGCAAGAGCTACTGGGCAATCTTGTGCCAAGCGATCAATCATTGGCACCACGCCTGAAGTTGATACGGTGACACGACGACGTGATAAGCCATAAGCCCTATCATCTAACATCAAACGCAATGCGGAGACGACATTGTCGTAGTTCAACAATGGTTCACCCATACCCATCATCACCACATTAGAAATCACTCTGCCCGTGTGTTCCCAGCCAGGGGTTGGATATTTTTCAATGCGGCGAATTGCTGCTGGATCGCTGCGCAAGAGATGCTCAGCAAACCAGAGTTGTCCGATGATTTCACCGGAAGATAGATTGCGAGAAAAACCTTGTCGCCCTGTAGAGCAAAAACGGCAATTGACAGCGCAACCTGCCTGAGAAGAAATACACAAGGTACCTCGATCATCCTCGGGAATAAAAACAGACTCAACCGCATTACCAGCCCCTACATCGAGCAACCACTTACGGGTGCCATCAGAGGCATGCTCGTCATTAATAACGGGTAAAGAAAGAACCTCTGCCTTATCTAGCAATGTCGCTCTGAAGCTTTTTGCTAAATCGCTCATGTCATTAATATCGGAAATACCACGCTGGTGTATCCATTGCATGAGCTGCTTTGCCCTAAAGGGCTTTTCGTTCAACCCCGCGACATACGCCGCCATTTGGTCAGCGTCAAAATCTAAGAGATTTACGCGCGGGGAGGTCAATGCGCCTACTTATAAATAAATTAGCAACTGATTAGCGAGGGAAAACATTCATGCCAGGGAAGAAAAAAGCAACTTCCACAGCAGCTGTTTCAGGAGCATCAGAACCATGCACAGCGTTTGCATCAATG
>CAIVXR010000140.1 GCA_903909925.1 uncultured beta proteobacterium
ATGTTTTATGCCATTACCTATGTATTAACTACATTGGGCACCTTCGGCTTGCTCATGATTCTGTCTCGTAAAGGTCATGATTGCGAGACTTTAGATGATCTCAAGGGCTTAAATAAAAAGCATCCTTGGTTTGCTTTTATTGGACTGGTGATGATGTTCTCCTTGGCTGGTATTCCGCCAACAGTGGGTTTTGCAGCCAAATTAGGCGTACTCGAGGCTTTGGTAGATGGCGAGCACACCTTCTTAGCTGTTACCGCTGTAATGGCATCCTTGGTTGGCGCCTTCTACTACCTGCGCGTAGTCAAAGTCATGTACTTTGATGAACCAGTGAATGAGACTTCCATCAGTGGCTCAGGATTTGCTAAAGGCATCCTAGGTTTAAATAGTATTTTGGTATTAGCCTTGGGCATCGTTCCTGCCGGCCTAATGAGTCTGTGTTTGGATGCAATGCGCCGTACCTTATTGGGCTCATAAATTCTTAGGCGAAGATGAGCGAAAAATCGTTTACAGATTTACCCAGTGGTGATCAGCATCTGCGTGAGGAGCGCATTGCTGGTGACGATATTTATAGCGGTATTTTCCTCAAGATGAAACGCGATACCGTTTCATTGCCTGATGGTCAGCAAGCGGTACGAGAGTATTTAACGCATCCCGGCGCTGTTGCTATTGTGGCTTTATTAGATGATGGCAGGGTGCTCTTGGAGCGCCAATATCGATACCCTATTGCGAAGGCTTGCATTGAGATTCCTGCAGGCAAAATTGATCCTTATGAAAACCCGCTGCTGTGTGCGCAACGTGAGCTTGCTGAAGAGACAGGCTATACAGCAACAAAATGGAGTTATATTCGCCGGATACATCCGGTTATTTCCTATTCAACAGAATTTATTGATATCTATTTAGCCGAAGGTCTTGTCCCCGGCACGAGTCATCTAGATGAAGAAGAGTTTTTAGATGTCTTTGCAGCACCGCTAGAGCAACTCATTGCTTGGGTTGAAGAGGGTGAGATTACTGACGTTAAAACTACGATCTCGGCTTACTGGTTAGACCGCTATCGCCGCGGTTTAGTGATCCCAGAGCCCATTAAATAGGCAGATAGCAATCCCGCTTAAAATAGGGGTATTGAATTTAGTACTTTTGCCCCCAAATAGGTTTTATGAAAGTTTATAACCTCGCTTGCCCCCTAAATCATCGCTTTGAAGGATGGTTCGCCACTGAAGAGGATTGCCTTGCCCAGCAAGACAAAGGAATACTTGCCTGTCCAGTTTGTGACAGCACAGATATTGCGCGCATGCCTTCGGCTCCTCACATTGCTAAATCCCCCAAGGCAGCATCTTCAGAGCTAGCTGTTTCTAAAACAGATACTGGCCATTTAAGTGGTGATGTTGTTGCTTTGACTGCGCCAGACCATTCTCATTTAGAGGCTCAAGTGCAGGCCGCCTTTTTAAAAGGTATGCGTGAGCTCATGGGACGATCGGAAGATGTTGGTAATTCTTTTGCTGAAGAAGCCAGAAAGATTCACTATAAAGAATCTCCTGAGCGCAGCATTCGTGGCCAGACTACTTTAGATGAGGCAGAGTCTTTAAGGGAAGAGGGTATTGATGTGTTGGCAATGCCAATGATGCCTGCCTTCAAAAACACACTGCAATAGTGACTGTCTAGATAAGACCGAAGATAGTTCTGACCTCAGGGCTAGGTGTAGAAAAATAGCGATCTACGGATCGCTATTTTTATGTGTGCCGCTTCTAGTGCTTTATTTCGAGGTCGGCATGACAAACTCGGCACCCTTGGCAATGCTCTCAGGCCAGCGCTGCATGACACTCTTTTGTTTGGTGTAGAAGCGTACGCCTTCTTTTCCGTAAGCATGCATATCGCCGAAGATGGATTTTTTCCAACCACCAAAGCCATGCCAAGCCATCGGCACTGGAATAGGTACGTTAATACCAACCATGCCCACTTGAACGCGGCGGGCAAATTCACGGGCGATATTGCCATCGCTGGTAAAGCAAGCAACACCATTGCCAAATTCGCAAGAATTAACCAGATTGAGTGCTTCAGTAAAGTTTGCTACTCGCAAGCAAGACAATACTGGGCCAAAGATTTCTTCGAGGTAAATCTTCATATCAGGCTTCACGTTATCAAAGAGCGTGCCACCAATGAAAAAGCCACTTTCATGACCGGGAACTTTCAAGCCACGGCCATCCACTAAAAGTTTGGCACCAGAAGCAACGCCACTTTCGATATAGCCGGTAATGCGCTCTAAGGCTAGCTTAGTAACGATAGGGCCCATCTCGGCATCAAGCTCCATGCCATTTTTTACCTTCAAGGTCTTGGTGCGCTCGATGAGTTTTGGCATGATTTTGTCAGCAGCATCGCCCACCAATACCGCTACTGAAATCGCCATACAGCGTTCGCCAGCAGAACCGTATGCCGCGCCAATCAGAGCATCAATGGCTTTATCCATATCAGCGTCAGGCATGATGACCATGTGGTTCTTGGCGCCACCTAAAGCTTGCGAGCGTTTACCAAAATGAGCGCAACGCTCAAAGATGTAATTGGCGATGGGAGTAGAGCCAACAAAACTCACCGCTTTAACGTCTGGATTTTCAATCAAAGCATCTACAGCTTCTTTGTCACCCTGGACGACGTTAAATACGCCATCAGGAAGTCCCGCCTCTTTAAGGAGCTTAGCCATTAATAGGGAGGCAGATGGATCGGTTGGACTGGGTTTCAGAATGAAGGTGTTGCCGCAAGCAATTGCTACTGGAAACATCCACATGGGTACCATAACAGGGAAGTTAAATGGCGTAATACCAGCGACTACGCCCAAAGGTTGGCGCATCACCCAGTTATCAATATCGGTAGATACCTGCTCGGTGTAATCCCCTTTGAGTAATTCTGGGATGCCAGTAGCAAATTCTACAATTTCAATACCACGTGTGACTTCACCTTGAGCATCAGTAAATACTTTGCCGTGCTCAGCAGTAATGATTGCTGCTAAGGCATCACGGTTGGCATTGAGTAAGTCAAGATACTTAAATAGGATACGTGCTCTGCGTAGGGGGCTAGTTTGACTCCAGCTCTCAAAAGCAGCCTGCGCAACTGCCACAGCAGAGTCGACTTCTTTGCGGTTGGCCAATGCTACGCGGCGGGCTACAGCGCCTTTAGCAGGGTTGCATACGTCGGCAAAGCGACCCTCTTTGGGGTTCACTACATTACCACCAATAAAGTGGCCAATATCGGCTTTTGAATCAAAGGCTTGAGGTGCGTTCATAGTCTCGTTTATTAATAGGTTTTTTGGATAATGGAGGCTTGCTGACCACGAGGTCTGCAGGACTGGGTTTCTGGTTTATTCTGCTTTTTGAGTATTCTATCGCTTTAGAGTTAATTTCGTAATTTTTGGACTATTTTTCCGCTTTTTAAGGTATCCCATGAGTCTTTTGTTCTCCAGCTACACCCTGAATTCACCCCGTGGGCCATTGGAATTGGCTAACCGTATCGTAGTAGCCCCCATGTGCCAATACTCTGCAAGCAATGGCGAGGCAACTGACTGGCATTTGATGCACTGGGGTAACTTACTTAATAGTGGCGCTGCCTTATTCATGATTGAGGCTACTGGTGTGACTGCAGAAGGGCGTATTACTCCAGCATGCTTGGGTCTGTGGGATGACCGCACGGAGGCTGCTCTCAAAGACAAATTAAGTCGTGCCCGTAAATTGGCGCCAGCTACTCCGGTGTTTATTCAGTTAGCCCACGCTGGACGCAAAGCATCAAGCGCCACTCCTTGGGATGGTGGTCAACTTTTAGCTGCCGATCAAGGTGGCTGGGAAATGCTCGCACCATCAGCCATTCCTCAACTTGAAGGAGAGCGTCTGCCACACGAGTTATCAAAAGCAGAACTTGCGCAGATGATTACAGATTTTGTAACTGCCGCAAAGCGTGCTGACCGTATTGGCGTAGATGGAATTGAGTTGCATGGTGCCCACGGCTATCTCTTGCATCAGTTTTTATCGCCGATTGCCAATCAGCGTCAAGATGAGTACGGCGGCTCATTTGAAAATCGTATTCGCTTTCCATTGGAGCTATTTGCAGCAGTCAGGGCCGCTTATTCGGGAGTTTTAGGGATTCGGATTTCTGCAAGCGATTGGATTGAAGGTGGCTGGACTCCGCAGGAGACTGCAGATTTTGCAAAACAATTAAAACCTTTGGGTTGCAACTTTGTTCACATCTCTTCTGGCGGAATTTCACCAAAGCAAAAGATTGCTTTGGGACCACGCTATCAAGTGCCATTTGCTAAGATTGTTAAAGAACAATCTGGCCTACCAACCATGACAGTGGGTTTAATTACCGACCCGCATGAAGCCGAAGCCATCTTGCAAGATGGTGATGCAGATCTGATTGCCATGGCGAGAGCTTTTCTCTATAAACCTCGTTGGGGTTGGGAAGCGGCCGCTGCATTAGATGGCACAGTGATAGCCAATGAACGTTATTGGCGTTGTTTACCGAGAGAAGCTCAGGCTGTCTTTGGTGGCGTTAAAGTAGGGCAACGATAAACTGGTACAAATTAAACTACCAATATTCAATATTAGGAGAGCGTGATGACAAGATCGCATGTAGCCCATAAATTATTAGCCATTCTGGCCTTGACTGCAGTTACGCAGCTTGCTAGTGCACAAGCCTTTCCGGATCGAACCATTACATTGGTTGTACCCAATCCCCCAGGCGGTTTAGTCGACACCTCTGCGCGCCTCTTAAGCGAACCACTCACAAGGGTGATTGGTCAAACAGTGATCGTAGATAACAAACCCGGTGCCAGCGGTAATATTGCCTACCAATACGTAGCCAATGCAAAACCAGACGGATACACCTTATTGATTTCATATTCTGGCTATCACGTTGGTAATCCTGCTTTGATGGATAAACTTCCTTGGGACCCTGTTAAAGATTTTTCACCGATTGCTTTGTTAACAGTTTCTACCAATGTGATTGCCGTGCATCCATCAGTGCCTGTCAACAACTTAAAAGAATTTATTGCCTACGCAAAAGCCAATCCAGGAAAGCTCAATTACGCTTCACAGGGCAATGGTTCAGTCTCTCATATCGGTACTGAAATGTTTAAGCAAAGTACCGGGATTGATATGATCCATGTCCCTTACAAAGGGTCTGGCCCTGCGGTTCAGGATGTGCTCGCTGGGCAAGTGCAAGTTTTTATTAGTACTCCGCCATCATTGATGCAGCATGTGCAAAGCGGCAAGCTCAAAGGCTTAGCAGTCACCGGTAAGAATCGTCACCCAGGAATGCCCAATGTTCCAACTACTGCTGAAGCGGGTTTACCTTCCTTCCAGTTAGAGTCTTGGGTAGGTTTGTTTGCCCCTGCAGGAACGCCGGCACCAGTCGTCGCCAAGTTGACAGACTCCGTTAAAAAGAGCCTGGCATTACCTGAAGTAAAAGAGCGCGCTGATGCTGCTGGCGTAGAAGTGCGCTACTTAACGCCTGCAGCTACCGAGGCCTTACTTAAGAAAGAGCTTCCGTACTGGAATAAGGCTATCAAGTCCGCTAATATCACGTTAGATTAAATCGCTTTAAGCCTGATCTCGCAAAACGGGATCAGGTAGGGCGAGTGCAAATGCTCTGGCAGCACTGAGCAAAAATTGATCCTTGCCAGGACCGGCAATCAGTTGAACACCTACTGGCAAGCCCTTGGGTCCGTTAGCAACATTCAGGTTGATGCAGGGTAGCCCTAACATGCTCCAGTCTCTACAAAAAATAGGATCACCTGTGCCATCTTTGATTAATGGGGCTTCACCAGTGGCGCTAGGCGCAATCAAGATATCAATCTCATCATTAAAAAGCTCTGCGACCGACGCTTTAGCACGCTCAACCATTAATAAATCTTTAGCATATTGCTCATAGCTAATTTGCGCACCATCATTCAGTAGCTTACTAATTAGTGGGCTAATTTTTTTAGGAAAATGCATCCGCTCAAAAATCAGACTGCGAGCCATTTCAGAGAGCATGATATTGGTTTGAGCTTGCGTCAAACCATTGCAGGCTTTTGCTAACTTCTGGTCGACAACGGTTCCTTTGCAAATCGATTCAGCTGCATGCCTTGCTACTGCTAGTGCGGTAGCTGTTTCTTTTTGGGCATGTGACCAATTAGCCGTTTTGCAAATTCCAATGCGGGGCTTGTTATGGAGTTCCTTTATGGTAGCGAGCTGATGATCGCCACTCATCGCCGCTACACCGAGCGCAACGTCTTCTACGCTGCGACCAAAGCAACCTAATGTATCTAGTGAGATCGAAAGGCTTTTGACACCAGCGATACTAATTTTTCCAAGACTTGGCTTAAAACCAACTACACCACAATACGATGCAGGACGAATAATCGAACCAGCAGTTTGACTGCCTGTTGCTAGAGGCACCATGAAGTCTGCAACCGCAGCGGCTGAGCCACTAGAAGAACCACCAGGGGTATGTTTGCTGTTATGCGGATTAGTGGTGACACCACTTTTAAAAGTGGCAAATTCTGTAGTGACTGTTTTTCCGAGGATGATGCCACCAGCTTGTCGCATTAATGCAATTGAAACAGCATC
>CAIVXR010000141.1 GCA_903909925.1 uncultured beta proteobacterium
GCATTTTGTGTTTGGGGATACTGGTTGACCGGCAAAGAACCAATGGCCTTTAAACCAAACACCAACACGAGTGCACTCACTACCAGTGAAAGCACTGGTCTACGAATGAATATGTCAGTCCAATTCATTGGCTAATTATTCCTGCGGCTTAGGATCAGGTGAATTTGCAGGTTGCACCTTGTTATTAATAATGAGTGGTGTGCCGTTTTTCAGCTTCAACTGGCCACTTGTAACCACGGTGGCTCCCTCTTCAACTCCCTTGAGAATCGCTACTTGATCGCCACGAGTACTACCGGTAGTAACGAATACCTGCTGGGCCTCTAAAGCCGGCTTACCTTGCTTATCTTTCTTGCCAGTAGGTTTAGCAATAAATACTGTTGAGCCATATGGGTTAAAGGTGACAGCCGTCTGTGGCAAGGTAAGTAATTTCACTTGATCGCCCAACTTGATGTTTACATTAGCAAACATTCCAGGAAGAATTTTTTTATCCGGATTAGCAATCTGTGCCTCAACCTGAATATTACGAGTATTAGCATCTACCTTTGGACTAACAGCAGTAATCTTGCCTGCAAAGCTTGCATCTTTAAATGCATCAGTAGTCACAACCACTTCTTGACCCACCTGAACCTGCTCCGCATTATTTTGTGGCAAGTTAAAGTCTATAAAAATAGGGTCTAAAGTTTGCAGTGTCAAAAGCTTATCGCCTGGATTAATGTACTGACCAGGATTAATTGACACTATGCCAACACGCCCACTAAAAGGAGCTTTTAAATTCTTTTTAGCAACCAAAGCAATTTGTGACTCAACCTGGGCCTGCTTAGACTTTGCGTCCGCAGCACTGGTATCAAACACATTTTTACTAATTGCTTGGATTGCTAGCTGCTGTCTATCGCGCTCATTAATGACTTTCGCAAGATCAGCCATGGCTTTCAAGGATTTAAGTTGTGCAACATCAGATGCGTCATTTAACTTAATTAATAAATCACCTTCTTTGACATCTTGACCAGATTTAATTGGCACCGTCAGAACCAATCCACCAATCTCGGTACTTAAATCTACACCCCTAAATGCGCGGACGTTACCAACACTACTCAGTTTGGGCTGCCAGTCGGAAGTAGAAATAACCATTGTTGAAACCGTCGCTGGAGGCAAGCCCATTCCTGAGACGAAATACTTAAACATGAAGGTCTTTACTTGATTAAAGGTAAAAATCAAACCTAGTAATAAAAAAACACCGCACAACATGATAGTCATGCGACGCTGTAAAGGCTCCATAGCCATCAGCTTTGCATAAGCCTTTGTACCGCGCCATTTTTGATCCATGCGGCCCCAAAAAGCTTTTGTCTTTTCCCATAGAGCAATCGCCTTCTCATGCAACTTCCACTCCAATACCTTCAGCTTCAGCCATGCCGATAAGGCAAGAACGATTGCAATGAGTTTGTTTTTAATTTTTTCCAGAAGTTTCATTTTGGTCTTTGTTCGCTATGTCTTTTGGTTTAAAAGCAGGGCCTTCACGATTCCACCAACCGCCACCCAATGCTGTAAATAATGCTGCAGTATCAGAAAAACGTGTCGCTTGAGCCGCGACTGATTTCACTTTAGCCTGTTGATATTGATTTTGGTAATACAAAACTGCTAAGTAGCTTGCTGTGCCCAATTTATATTGCTGCTGAACCAGATCTAAGGTCTCATAAGCATAACGCTCGGCATCTGATGCCGCCTTGAGCCCTTGCGCTCCCGTTTCAAGTGCACGTAATGCATTCGCTACTTCTTGAAAAGCATTCAAGACTGTTGCTTGATACTGAAAAGCAGCTTGTTCATAATTAGCAATAGCGCCACGACGTTGGGCTAATAACTGGCCTCCCTGAAAGAGTGGCTGCAAAATTCCACCTCCGAGTGTCCATAAGGAAGAATTAGGCCCAAACAAATTATTAGGGGTAAGGGCGGCAGCTCCAATAGAGCCCGTAATGTTGAACTGAGGTAACAAGTTGGCAGTTGCAACGCCTACAAATGCATTCTGCGCCTTAAGCTGGGCTTCTGCAGCCCGCACATCTGGACGCTGGCGTACCAAGCTCGATGGCACAGAGAGGGGTAATTTTTCAGGCAAATGTAAATTAGAAAGATCAAACTTCGCAATATTGGCATTGCTAGGCAACTCACCAACTAGTACTGCCAACTGATTGCGGGCAAAGGCTAAATTACGCTCGTAATTAAATAGATCAACTTGTGAGTTTGCTACTAGCGTTTGCTGTGATGTCAGATCAACCTTATTAACAGTTCCGATTTTCAATTGCTTCTCTGTTACTTCGGCCAAATTAGTTTGCGCTTTTAAGATCTCTTCCGTGGCCTGCATTTGCGCCCGTAGGGCAGCCTCTTTAACTGCGCCAGTAACCACATTGGCAGTTAATGAAAGATAAGCCCCCTCTAGTTGAAACTGCGCAACCTCTGCTTGCGCTCTAGCTCCCTCTACAGCCCGACGTGCGCCACCAAAAACATCTAACCTATAAGTTACATTGACAGAGGTGTTGTAAAGGTTATAAGTATCAGATCCATAGTTCATGCCATAAATTGCTGATGGTTGTTTTTGTCGTACTGCACTTCCGCCTACGCTAACTGATGGAAAATATTGCCCTCCAATTTGGGCATTGACGTTTTCTTGTGCAGCGCGTAGTGCTGCATCAGCAGCACCTAAGTTTGGGCTTTGCTGGAGGGCTTTTTTAATGAGTGCATCTAGCTCTGGAGACTGATACAGCTGCCACCATTCAGCCTCTATGTCAGCACCCTCAGCGAATTCTTGTGTAGTTCCACCGGGTACGCCAGGCGCTGTTGTTAATTTTTGGGGAAGTGGTCTATCGGTATAGCCTGAAGTCTTCGGAGGATCGGGTTGCTTAAAGTCTGGGCCAACCGCACACGCAGACAGCACTCCTGTGCAAATCAACAGAAGTAAATTTAAACGCAAGGGTGATACCAATTTCGACAGAAACATGAATTGCAACAAATATCCTTTTTATAAGGTCTATTTGAACACAAAAATACTGTCACGACCTCGTAAAGTCCTGATTTAACTACTTAAATTTATTATTCGAATTGAGCTAAAGACAAACTTAAAAATTATTCGACCGTGACGCTCTTAGCTAAGTTTCTTGGCTTATCAACATCAGTGCCGCGTGCGCAAGCTGTGTGATATGCCAATAACTGCAGGGGCACCACATGCAAAATTGGGGAGAGATTGCCGTAATGCTCAGGCAAGCGGATGACATTAATTCCCTCAGCACTAACAATATGCGTATCTTGATCAGCAAAAACATATAACTTCCCGCCACGCGCTTTAACCTCTTGCATATTGGACTTGAGTTTTTCCAATAGAACATCATTAGGCGCAACAGTCACTACGGGCATCTTATCGGTTACTAGTGCTAATGGGCCGTGCTTTAACTCGCCCGCAGGATAGGCCTCAGCATGAATATATGAAATCTCTTTTAACTTCAATGCACCCTCAAGTGCGATTGGGTAATGCAAACCGCGACCCAAGAACAGAGCATTTTCACATTTAGAAAACGCTTCACTCCAAGCAATGATTTGTGGCTCAAGAGCCAATACTGCATTCAAGGCTTTGGGAAGATGGCGCAATTCTCGAAGAAGCTCTTTTTCATTCTCCGCAGAAATTTTTCCTGCACGTTTTGCGATAGAGACTGCTAAGAGATATAAGGCCAGTAACTGTGTTGTAAATGCC
>CAIVXR010000142.1 GCA_903909925.1 uncultured beta proteobacterium
AATTCCGGTTCGGATCTAGTGAAAACTTTTAAGCGCTGATCGCCATATGAGCGATAAAAGCAGAGCGATTTTCTCCAGCCGATCTAGCCTTGGCATCCAATCTTGCCAATACTCTTTTTGGTAAAGATATATTTACTCTTTCGATATCATCTGATAGCAAAGCTGGGTCAATTTCGGCGATTGCCCAGATGTATCCTTTGAATTCCTTCTTCTTCTGTAGTTCTGTAATAGGGCTGGGCTTAGGTATATCTTGCCCTGCATCTAAAGCAGACTCAATCCAAAGCTCAATCGCTGCTTTGGCATTTTCAATTGCCTCATCAATACCGCTATCAGCAGCAGAGAAGCAGCTAGGTAAGTCAGGAACGATTACGCCCCACGCTAACTCATCCCCACCCGGTTCAATCGCAATTGGATATTTCATGATTAACCCTTGATTTATTTACTTATTGGATCTGCCATTTATACACACGATACACATAAATTAGAATGGTATCAATTTAATAGGGGTCATTACAGCTTATCAGTGGCAACCCCTTATTTGGTTCGTCCTTAACAATTCTGTCAAAATTGGACATATGTCAGATACGAATAAAAACTCACAAGACCAAGCCTTACTAGAGGCGTTAACTTGGAATGATCAAGGCCTAGTACCTGTGATTGCTCAGGAGGTTGGTAGCGGCGATGTGCTGATGATGGCCTGGATGAATCGCGATGCCCTTTTGGAAACTTTGCGTTTAGGAGAGGCCGTTTATTGGACTCGATCTAGACAGAAGTTATGGCACAAGGGTGAAGAGTCTGGTCATACACAAAAAGTGAAAGAAATTCGCCTCGATTGTGATGGGGATACGATTTTGCTCTTGGTTGAGCAAAAGGACGGCATTGCTTGCCATACAGGAGAGCACAGCTGCTTCTTCATGCAGTGGGACTCTGTAAGTTCAAATTGGCAAAAAATCAGTAAATCCTGACCCAGTTAGGTATTTACAAGCTTTATTTTGACTTGATTAGGGTCTAAAATGGTATATACTTCGATATATACCAAGGAGCTAGGATGATGAGTCTAACGGCAAAAATCTTTATGAATGGGCGTAGTCAGGCAATACGATTGCCCGCAGCCTTTCGTTTTGAGGAAAAAGAAGTGTTTATTCGGCGCGATGAAAAGACTGGTGATTTAATTCTTTCCAGAAAGCCTGAAAATTGGGATAGTTTTTTCTTGGCGCTTAAAAATGCAGATGTGCCATCAGATTTTTTAAGTCCTAAAGAACGAAATCAAAGCTCACAAGAACGAGATCCTTTCGATGGGATTAATGAGTGATGCGATACATGCTTGATACCAATACCGTCAGCAGCCTCATTAAAAATAACCCGGTAGTAAGCAGAAAAATCGCTAAAGTTCCCATGGAAAAAATATGCTTATCTGTAATTTCAGAAGGCGAGCTCCTTTACGGTTTAGCAAAAAAGCCGCATGCTAAGAGTCTTCGTTTGCTGGTTCAAGAGTTTTTAAAGCGTGTTGATGTTTTAGTTTGGGATACTGATGTAGCTGAGCGTTATGGAATTCTGAGGGCTGAGCTAGAGAGCAGTGGAAATACGCTGGGCTCTCTTGACATGCAAATTGCAGCTCATGCTTCTCAGCTTGGAGCGGTGCTGGTGACGAATGACCAGGCTTTCAAAAAGATAAAGCAGTTAAAAGTAGAGGATTGGACTGTATAGTCTGGAAGATATTTATGAACAAAGTACTGAATTCAGACAAAAAAATAGATGCTGCTTTGGCTCATTTAGCCGATGTAGTTGATCAACGTCGTGATGCATTTAAGGCAGGCCAAGCTGATCCTAAGACTTCCTATACCGCCTTACTCTTTTCAAAAGGCGACGACGCAATTCTTAAAAAGATTGGTGAAGAGGCAACTGAGGCTGTCATGGCTGCTAAAGATTCGCGGAGTGCCAATATGGCTATCGAGCAGCAAAAGCTACTCATCGCTGAGATGGCTGATCTTTGGTTTCACTGCCTAATTGCTTTGTCACAATTTAACTTGCGCCCTGAAGATGTGATTGCAGAATTGGATCGCCGCTTAGGGACATCTGGGATTGAAGAGAAAGCTGCCAGAAAAGCATCTGGCAAAGAATAAGCAAATATGTCGTACGATCCGAATTGCCTATTTTGTAAGATTTCTCAGGGTTTGATTCCCTCGCAGAAGGTTTATGAGGA